>JALGVQ010000096.1 GCA_025774615.1 bacterium | reverse complement strand
CCCTTGAAGGGGGGGAAGTAACGGCAGACACCACCGGCGCATTTGACCGCGCCCTTCGTCGCGCCCCAGAAAAGACGGAGAGTGTGCGCCGGAGTGATCCGCGTCTCCAGCTGCACGGCCTGCCAGGAGTTCTGTCCCTCGAAGAACACAACCTCAGGATCGTCGCTCCGGTCCATGAAGAGCGTGAGTACCAGAACCGGTGAGTAGTGCAGGGAGAGGAACGACCGGTTCTCATAATATCTGAGATCTTCTCCGATGAATCGTTTCCCCTTCCAGTCAGCTTCAATGCTCAGTCGTGATGTCAGGGGGATGTTCAGGTTGACCTGACCATGCCCGGTTCTGCCTGACATGTTCTGAAATACCAGAGTGGCATTCTTCTCATCTCGTATACCGGCCAGGGCGTTGATATAGCCGCCGTTCCCGAATCGCTTTTCGATACCAGCATAGCCGTGCCTGCCGATCCGCCGGTACGAACCGTAGAGCGGGTGGTCAAGTGGATGGTCATCGAAGTATGAGAACCGGGCATAGAGCAGGGTGGTGATAGTGGGGATGAAATGGTCGACCCGGAGCGCGACACCCGAGACAGCGACCAGGTCGGTATCGAACTGTGACGCGAGGATGTCGAGATCCTCGCTCTCAAGTGTCGGCGGGCGGTTGTGAGTGAAGGAGAAATCCAGATAGTCCTTCATTTCCAGAGAAATCGATATGTTCCCTGACGTGAATCCTGACTCGATGTAGAGACCATGACCGGTCGGGGCGTGGTCGGTTGTGGAACCATGCTGCATCCGGGCGAATTCACCATAGAACCTGAATGGGGAGAGAAGCGCCGGTATGTCCACTCCCACGGTCTGTACCGTTACTTCACTGACTCCATAGATCGTATTCTCCTCGAGGTCCGATGTCAGGAGTGAGAGGTTCAGGGAAACCACATCGTCCTTTTTCCACCCGATCGTGCTCCCGCTGATCCGGTCGGTCGATCGTGTGTCCAGGGAGCGGATAGTCCCGCTGAAGAGGTCAGCCGACCAGGCACCCCTTGAGAGCCCGATCTTTCCGCCGCTGATGGTGGTGTCGATGATGTATTCCAGGCCCTCTTCCTCGAAGATCTTCAGCAGGCTCAGGGAGAGGCCGCGACCGATTGAATGGTAGAAGTCACCCAGTCGGATCGAGAATCCACTACGGTTCATCTCGAAGTATTTCTTTTCGATCGTCCAGGTATCACGCCAGGGTGAGTAATCAAGATTCGAGTCGAAACGGAGGCCGAGGATGAAGACGGATCTGGTCACACTGACATCAACCTGGTTGATGATCTGGGAGGATCTCCCCGATCTCTCCCGCTCAAGGTATCCTTCATCAGTGAAGCGCCGGTAGAGAAGCGCCTCGCTCACATGCGTCGAGAGCGCGTCCACCTGCTGGCTGGGCGGCTGATCGAGAAGAGCCCTTATTTTCTCCTCCAGCATGTTCTCATCGCCCGGACTATATCCATGGTGCACAGACGCGATCATGCCGCTCCGGTCGATGAGCACAGAGAAGGGGAGGACAATCTGGGGGTTGTAGAGACTGAGCACCTCTGAGTCGGTGTCGAGCAGGGTCGTGAAGGTATACCCGTACCGTGAAATGTACTGCTTCACACCCGCGATCGTCGTCGGTCCATCCACGCTGATCGCGAGGACGGTCAGTCCCTTCTCCCCGTACTCATCCTGAAAGCGCTGCAGGTGGGGATGTTCCTTTTTGCAGGGGACGCACCAGGTTGCCCAGAAACTGAGCAGTACGACCCGCTCATTCGCGAACTCGCTCAGAGTCACCTGCGTACCGTCGATGTCATCGAGCGTGAAGTCGAAGGCGGACTGTGAGTTCGCGGTTACCGGGGTCAGAACCAGCATGATCAGCAGGATGATTGGCCGGTACTTCGAAACACACATGGAGCCGTGCTGTTTTCGACGCTGTGTATCCATCACTGACGATCACCACCTTCAGCCGGGTGCTCTCTCAAGCCCTGCGAACATATCTCCTCTCCCCTTAGTGAGGGAAGCGGGGTATAGTCTACAGACGAAATCGATATCAACCACCCGTGATGGACATATGAACCGGATCATGATCGATATCATCCGTGCGACCCTCTCGGGATACCAGCCAAAGCGTGCCGATCCTGACGGCAGGATCCAGGCGGCCGTCGCCCTCGTGCTGGTTCCCGTCGATGAGGGGCTGGAAATGCTCCTCATCAAACGCACCGAGCGGGATGATGACCCGTGGTCGGGTCAGATGGCCATGCCGGGTGGCCGCAGGGATGCTGAAGATGATGATCTGCGTCAGACTGCCATTCGGGAAACAAGGGAGGAAACATCTGTCGATCTGGGTTCAGCCGAGTTAATAGGGGAACTCGACGACCTGAGCCCGTCAAGTCCACACCTGCCGCCGATCCTGGTCCGTCCATTCGTGTTTATCCTGCCCTCCAGGCCGACGGTAGTACTGGATAATGATGAGGTTGCACTCCATATCTGGGTTCCTCTGCATACCCTCCCCGTTGCCCGTGCTCTGGAAGAGATCGTGATCAAAGATTTCAGGATCACGGCAAGCGGATATCGCCTTGGCTCGCATTTCGTCTGGGGGATGACGGAACGAATCATATCCCCCTTCCTCAAGATGGTGCGTCAGGAATAGCGAGATGAACTCCCCGGCCGCTCTCCTCCTGATCATTTCAGTGCTCATACCGGGGACCCGACCAGAACAATCTGTGCACCAGGCCATACAGGGCGATCAGGTTCGCATTCTCACCACCTGGTCACATGTCATCCCTGATTCTGCCGGAATCTTCTACTCGCCGGTCAGCGAACACTTCCGAATGCGATACGAGATCGATCATGCCAACCGCTCCCGCCAGCGATGGGAACGATACCGGGGCTGGGTACAGACCTTCTATAACGGCAATCTTCTGGCCCGGGGATGGACCGATCAGTGCGGCCGGATCCTGGGGTATCTGCCAGTGGAATCCCACAATGACGAGCTGATCGGACGGATGAATGTACTGGGCAGACTGATCGCTGCCGAATGGGCCAAGAACAATGCTGTTCGAATAATCACCTCCAGTGATCTTCAACAGTGGGGTGCTTTGATGAGGAAAGCGGATCGGGGGAGAGATTCCGATGATCCCGTCCCCATCCTCGAAGCGTTCACTCAGATCGAGATGGAAGTTCATCAACGCCTCTCACCACTCACCAGGCGATTCGATCGGTCGTCCGGAGCATGGCGGAGGTCTCAGTGAAGAATGTAGTTATCGGTGTACTGCTTTTCTGTGGGACCGTGCCGGGTATGCTCACACCCGGCGGTTCTGTAATGGCTCAGGGGCCGAATGTGCCGCTGCACAGGCAGGCCGATCTGCTGATCATCGGTGATCACGATGGTACAGTGGGATTGCAGGTGGTGAACTGGGGGAAGGAGGGCCTCTTCACGGGATTTCGAGTCTCAGCTATCGGACCTGAGGGTGAACGGGTCTCCTGGAGCGCAGTCAACGCCGAATCGTCCATGCAGAGTACATTCATGGGATACGGTCGGGAACAGTATCTGGGGGTTTACGGTGGATTCGCGTTTCATCAGAGAGTGCGCAATGCTGTCCTTATGACAGGTATCGGGATCGTGAGGGAACGGAGATACAGAAAGTACTACGATGAGGGCATGGATGAGGGGCATGATATCTACCACCTGCTGGACAGGATGAAGCAGCGCTATCTGTTCGATCTTCTGCTGGGCGTATATCACCGTGGCAACCAGATCAATTTGGGGTTAAGCATGAGTCTGGCGACCAGATCCATCAACGCGATCGTGGGCTTTCCGATTACTCTCGATACTCTCAGAAATGGGTAAAAAAAGAGCCCGACTCGTCTGAACCGGGCTCTGTCCGTTGCTCCCCTGACCGGGGAGCTGAATCAGAATGCTCAGCCGTAGGTCGTGCGGGTGGGTGCGCTGCTGAGGTCGACCTCGGCGACGTCGACACCGGCCGCTTCAGCCATCGCCTTGTTCAGGGCGCTCAAGGCGTCATACCCGAACCCGGCGAAGATCGTGGTGATCTTGCCGTTGGTCCCGATCTGAAAGGTCGTGATCGAACGGGAGAGGTCGTAATCCCTGATCAATGACTTGTCGCTGTTCGGGAGGAGCGGGTAGTTGGTCTCGAACTGCTCGGCCCAGTCGGAGATCCTCTCCGGAGGAGCCGTCACCACCCCGATCAGGTTCACCTTTTCACCATACGCATCCTTGATGGCTTTGAAGAGAGGAGCAGCGCGCCGATTGCTCGGACAGCTCTCTTTCCAGAAGACGATGAAAGCTGGAGCATTCTCGGGTGATCTCGAACTCCGGGGCTGTTGATCCCTCCCCGAAGCCATCCTGCACCGGTGATGACATGCCGAGGGTGAAGAACAGAAGGAACAGAGCGGCAAGAGCAGGGTGGAATGTTCTCTTCATCTTTATACTCGCATGGTATAAGGTGGGCTTCTTCGCAGAAATCATGGTACAAAGGTTCTGATCGGGTGTAAAGAGAATTAGGAGACCTAAATAGTCGGATATTCCATGAGCGTGTGATATCTTGTGATCCGGGTCATTCTGTGATCCGTGTCTGTGAATCGATATACCGGGAAACAGGGGGGAGATGCCGGTATGGCAGGATCAAAACGACGACACACTATCCGGGCAGCCGGCCTCGCCAGCATGCTGCTGTTCTCCCTTGCCGGGTACCTGGGGTTGACCGGATGCAATGGAACAACCGGTCCCGATGTTCCCGATCCACCACACACTCTCAGGGCTGAAGCCGGCAGTGTGAGCAGTATCGTCCTGAACTGGGTCGACAATTCTGATGATGAAACAGGATTCGTGATTGAACTGAATCCACCCGGTCCGGAGGGATTCCAGGACCACATCTCCGTCGAAGCAGATATCACGACCTTCACGGTGACTGAAGTCGATCCGAACGAGAATTATTCATTCCGGGTACACGCGATAAACGGGCAGGGATCCTCCGACCCTTCACTCTCCATCAGGTTCAAGATCTATGGGATCAACGTCGGCAATATCGCAGAGAATTTTTCGGCGCGGAATCAGAACAACGCCATGATCTCCCTCTACTCATACGAAGGTAATGTCATCCTGCTTAATTTCGCGGCGTCGTGGTGAGGACCATGTCAGAGTGAGGCCTCACTCCTTGAAGATCTTTTCAGCGATTACAGAGACCAGGGATTCCGGATCATCGGCATGATGATAGACGGGGACGCTGCAGACTGGGCCGACCAGTTCGGCCTCTCCTTCCCGATCCTGGACGACAACGACGGAGTACTCTGGGAACGATACGACGGGTATTACATCCCGCTCAACCTGGTGCTCGACAGGAACATGGTGATCAGGTACCGGGATTCGGGATATGACGATCTGGAAGTCACTTCGATCATCGGAGATTACATCTCACCGCCATAAACCTCGTCCTGTCGTATCCACCTGGCAGTATCAGTTCCTCCGGCTTCACCCCAGAATCTCATTCAGCAGTCTGATCGGTATATCAGAAGCCGGATCCCGGTAGATGAACTGAAGCCCGCCGCTCAGACCACTATCAAGGAAAACGGGAACAGTCAATACCGGCAGGGTACCGATGCTCGCCGGCGCTGTGAGGGTCAGGATCGAGAGTCGTGACTCCTGACCCATCCGGTCCACCAGGGGTGCGGGGAAGGGGGTGGCCGGAAGGACTGCAAACTCATGCTCCTCGAAGAGCCGGTCGAAGAATCGGTGCAGGCGTTCCCGTCCTGTCTCAGCCGCGTCGACATCACTCCGGCTCCACGCCCGACCCCTGACGATCCGTTCCAGGACCACCGGCTGGTATGCATCACGATACTCCTCGATCCACGGTTCGTGGATCTCGAGTGCCTCCCGGCTCTGGATAACGCTGTAGGTCTGGATCAGTCCTTCCGTTGCCGACCTGTATTCCCGGTTGATCTCCTGGTCGGTCTTCAGACCGATCCCGCCGGTGAATGCGTTGTAGGCCTTGCTGAGGTCGGGATCGATGGCGAGACCTTCCGATTCGAGCGTGACACCGCGCAGCTCACCATCTGAGGCCTCCGGATCGAGCAGGAGGCCGGTCACTTCTACCATGTCTCCAGGGGTGCGACAGAACCATCCGGCAGTATCGAGACCGGGAGAGAGAGGGAAGCACCCGTCATGGGACCACTCATCGGGGGTCAGGCGCAGGCCGTAGATGCCGCAGAATGAGGCGGGCACGCGTACCGATCCGCCGGTGTCGGTGCCGAGCGCCAGCGGGACGAGCCCCCTGCTGACGGCCCAGGCCGATCCACTGCTCGATCCGCCACTCAAACGACCGGGAAATTGCGGGTGACGGCAATGCCCGTAATGAGCATTCCGTCCGGAGAGGCCATAGGCGAATTCATTCAGGTGGGTCTTGCCCACCGGCGTGGCGCCCAGGGTAGAGAGCCGCCTGACCAGCGGGGAGGTACTCTCAGGGATACCCCGTACCGAGGAGAGGAACGTGGAAGAAGCATTCGTCGGCCAGCCGACCACGTCGTAGAGGTCCTTGACGAGGAAAGGGACACCGGCAAGGGGGCGCTTTCTCCATTCACCCGGCCTGTCAGCCGACTCATCACCCGCTTCGATCGCCGGGAGGGAGTCGGGCTGCCAGGCAATGGCCGGCGCGATCTCCTGCGGATCGATCCCATCGCATCGTTCACGGAATGCCTGAAGGACCTGATCGGGTGAGTCCAGGGATAGACCTCTCCATTCGGTGAACGTCACCGCTCCCGCTCCTCCATCATCAGACGGTCGATCACGAGGTTGCTGAGGGCGCGGATACCGACCGGGATGGCAGAATCGTCTGCTCGCATAGAGGGGTTGTGGAGGTCACCACTCTCGGTCCCCTCCTTGAGGCTGCCGAGGAAGAAGATGAATCCGGGCACCAGTCGGGCATAATAGGAGAAATCCTCCGAGGCCATCCATGGTGCTCCCTCGATGACATGATCACTCCCCAGTGCCGCCTGCAGGGTGGGGATCATCGATCTCACCAGAGCGGGATCGTTGATCGTCGGAGGAAGTCCCCTTGAATAGTTCAACTGGTATGAACCGCCACCCGCTTTCGTGATACCTTCAACGATCTCGGTCATCCGCCGCTCGACGGTGTCGCGGACATCATCGCTGTATGAGCGAACGGTACCGGTGAGCCTGACATTCTCCGGGATGATGTTGGAACGCTCACCCCCGTGGATCATGCCGACGGTGACGACACATGAATCGAGAGGATCGAGCGTCCTTGAGGGGATCGTCTGCAGGGCAAGGACGACCTGTGCTGCCATCACGATCGGGTCGATACCGGTATGGGGCCTCGCGGCATGGGTCTGCTTTCCCGTCACGGTGATGGAGAACCCGTCGCTTGCGGCCAGTGCTGGACCGGCCGTGTAGATGATATCACCCACCGGTACCTGGGGATCGATGTGGAGTGCGAAGATCGCTGATGGTTCGACTCCCTCGAATACCCCTTCCTCGATCATGAGACTCGCGCCTCCCGATTCCCCGGCTGGTGAACCCTCCTCGGCGGGCTGGAAGATGAAGAGGACCGAACCGGCCAGCTCTTCCTTCAGGTCGGTCAGGACCGAGGCGACACCCATGAGAATGGAGGTGTGGATGTCGTGCCCGCACGCGTGCATCACTCCGACTTCCCTGTCGTTGTAGGTAGTCCGTTTCGTGGATCGGAAGGGGAGATCGGTCTCCTCGGTAACCGGCAGGGCGTCCATGTCCGCCCTGAGCGCGACAACAGGGCCCGGCTTGCCACCGCGCAGGATCCCGACAACACCAGTGTGTGCCACACCGGTCCTCACCTCGAGTCCGAGGGCGGTTAAATGTCCGGCGACCAGGGCAGCCGTCTCGAATTCACGGTTCCCCAGTTCAGGATTGGCATGGATCTGATGTCGGGCGGCGATGATCGTCTCCTCGCACGACCTGATCGCTGCAGTGATCGTCTGGTCGTAGCTGCCCGGCTGGGCCAGCGTCACCGCGGGAAGCAGCAATACTGCCATTACGGCTGAAGCCGATGATTTCATGTTGAAAAACTTTGCGGCTGTTCTGTTCTGCATTGGAGTCGATCCTCTCGGAGAGTGACTGCCTGTTCACCGGTCAATAGCATAATCTCTTCTTTCCACAATCTCCAGCGGGAGGCTACGATACGGGAACCCATGAACGAGCAGAACGAACATCCGCACAAACATCCGCGAAACCGACGCCGGTTCCTGAGGGAACTGGGCGCCGGTGCAGCCGCCGTGACCGCCGCCTGGCCCTTTTCGGTTCTGCGGGGAGAGAACCGGGAGCGGCCCAATGTGATCCTGGTCATGACCGACGATCAGGGGTATGGCGACCTGGGAGTGACCGGTAACCCGGTTATCCGAACCCCCCACATCGACGCTATGGCAGCACGCAGCGCACAGATGGAGCAGTTCTACGTGCACCCGGTCTGCTCACCCACCCGGGCATGCCTCATGACCGGCCGGTATAACCATCGTACCCGGGTGATCGACACCTGGGTCGGCCGATCGATGATGGATCCTGAAGAGGTGACGGTAGCTGAACTTCTCAACGGTTCGGGGTATGCCACCGGCATCTTCGGCAAGTGGCATCTCGGCGATAATTACCCGATGCGCCCGATGGACAAGGGTTTCGAAGAGTCACTGGTGCACCGTGGCGGCGGGATCGGTCAGCCCAGCGATCCGCCCGGGGGGGAGGGGAAGTACACCGATCCGATCCTCTTCCATAACGGCGAAGAGATCCAGGCCGAAGGATTCTGCACTGATGTCTATTTCGATTCTGCGCTGGAATGGGTCGGTGAGCAGGTTGAGGGGGGGAGGAATTTTTTCGCCTATATCGCCCCGAATGCACCTCACGGTCCCTTCCACGATGTGCCGCAGGATCTCTATGATGAGTACCTCTCGATCGATCTGGGCAATCATGTTTTTCCCCGCGATCGGGGGCATCCTTTGCCGGAGGAAGCAGATACCGATCGGCGGGCGCGCATCTTCGCGATGATCACCAATATCGACCAGAACATGGGGAAGCTGTTCGGGAGGCTCGATGAACTGGGGGTCACCGGAAATACCATCGTCATCTTCATGGTGGATAACGGACCGAACGGACAGCGGTACGTGGCCGGGATGCGGGGGAGCAAGGCCTCTGTGTACGAGGGCGGGATCCGCTCACCCTTCTTTGTCCAATGGCCGGAACGGCTCAGCTCCGGGACATCGATCGACCGGATCGCCGCGCATATCGATGTGCTTCCCACCATTCTTGATGCGTGTGACGTGCCGGTTCCAGCCGGACTGCATCTGGACGGCCGCAGTATCCTGCCGCTGCTCGAAGGTCAGGATGCCTCATGGCCCGACCGGACCATCCACATCCAGGCACACCGCGGCGATCGGCCCTTCAAGTTCCACAATTTTGCCGCCAGGAGCCAGAAGTGGAAGTTCCTCCACGCCAGCGGATTCGGCCGGGAACGATTCGATGGCGCGCCGGCTCTCGAATTGTACGATATGGAGTTCGATCCGCTGGAGGAGCACAACATCGCCCACCTGAGACCGGACGTGCTTCGGAACATGCTCCACGACTATGAGGCGTGGTTCGACGATGTGGGCAGTACCCGTCCCGATAACTATGCGCCGCCGAAGATCGTGATCGGGACGCGGCATGAGAATCCGACCGTTCTCACCAGACAGAACTGGAGGAGTACGCAAGGTTCATGGGCTCAATACTCCAACGGTCGGTGGGAACTCCAGGTGGCTAATCTCGCGATGTGGAATATCCGTCTCCGCTTTCCAGTGACAGAGGAGGAGGGTGAGGTCGTCCTCCATCTTGACGGTCGTGAGATGACCGGGGATCTCCCCGAAGGGGCTTCGGGCTGCATTTTCCATGAGGTCGTTCTGCCGATGGGGCCCCTCAACCTGAGCGCCGATCTCAGGTTCGGTGAGGTCGTGCAGGGCCCATTGCAGGTCGATCTGATCCGGTTATGATGACCTTCTCCTCCTCAACATCAACGACTGGACAGTCTGAGAGCCCCCGGATAGAGCGGCCACTCCTCTACCTTCTGCTCGGCATCGCGATCTTCCATGTCGTGACCATGCCCGGATTCACCTATCCGGGCGATAATTTCGCTCCCCGTGCCGCCGCTGTAAGTTTCCTTTCTTCCGGGGATATCGGGATCGCTCCATCGGCACGTCCGGAACTCGAATCGTTTCTGACGCAGAAGGGGCAGTATTTCTTCGAGCGTGAAGCCAGCGGGAAGCTCTACTCGAAATACGGGATCGGGAATACGCTTCTCTCTCTGCCTCCTCTGCTGGCGGAACGACTCACCGGCGGGGAGATCGGATTCCAGTCGGGGACGACCTCACTGCTGGTCTGGATGAACCTCTGGTCGATCGTGCTCACCCTCATCGCGACGATCTTCCTCTACCGCATCGTATCGCTCTATACGGAGCGGTCACTGATCAGAGTCGGATTCATCCTGGTTCTCTACTACGGGACATTCGTGTGGTACTACCTCCGCTCCCCGAGTCTCGAGATATTCCAGGTCGTGCCCTTCGTGGCGTTTCTCAGTTATCTGCTCCGCTACCTGAGAGTGCGGGAGGGGGAAGGGGAGGAGGCAGGGGAGGCAGAATCAGATCAGGGAGTGGAATCCGTGGCAAGCCGGCACCTGATCCGCGCGACGGTCTGGCTCGGTGTACTGGTGCTAATGAAGCTCTTCTTCATCATCCTCATCCCGGTGGTCTGGCTTTTCGTCCTCTCAGCGGGTCCGCGGACCACCCCACTGCGGGTACGGTGGCAGGCGAACTGCAGCCAGGCAGGGATCCGGTCGCTTATCCGGCCTCTGCTTGTGCCGACAGTGGCAATCGTCGTGCTGCTGCTCATGGTGAATCAGATCAAGTTCGGCTCGCCTTTCACATCGGGGTACGGGCAGTGGCTGGGCGCCGACGGACGGGCTCATGACCACTTCGGTATCTCTTACTTTTTTACGGCGGTCAGCTCGTTCCTGTTCAAACCGGGGAACGCGAACGTGTTCATCCATGTGCCACCGCTCCTGGTCGCCCTCTTCGGACTGCCGGCTTTCCTCAGGCGGCACCGGCCGGAGGCGCTCTTCCTGCTCACAGTAGCCGGGGCGATCTTCGTGGGAGTCTCCTGTTTCTCATCATGGGCCGGAGAATGGTGTTACGGTCCCCGCTATCTGCTGCCGATCGCGCTGATTGGTACCCTGCCGCGCATAGAAGTGGGTGAATGGCTCCTGAAGGTGCCGAGAAGGGTGGCGGCTCCGATAACGATCATCATCGGGGTGATCCTGCTCTGGTCGTTCGGGATGCAGGTGCGGATCAATGCTCTCCACTACTTCACATTCCACCGGACTCAGGCGTTCTTCGCGACCTTTCAGAACCCGGAGATATCCGAATACTTCGAGGATCTCTTTCACCGGGGAGTGCTGCACCGTGATCTGATCAGGTATAGGGAAGGGAGGGGGGAGTTCCCGCCGGCCACCATCCTCAGGGAGATGGTCCCTCCGGAGGTCAGGGGTGAGGTCGACCGGGAATTGAGCGACTACCTGAGCCGGGCCGCGGAACCGAACTTTCTCTTCTTCTGAGCACCTGTTTCCTGAGCCCTATTCTCCGCGAAGTGATGTCAACGGATCGAGCCTGGCCGCCCTGAGAGCAGGCAGGAACGTAGCGAGCGTCGCGACCAGGAATAACAGGATCGTGACACTCACCAGGGTGACGGGATCAGCTGGCGACACACCATACAACTGGCTCACGATCAGGCGCGACAGACCGAGCGATCCGAGTAGGCCCACCCCTATACCGGCCGTAGCCAGAGTGAGACCGCTTTTCAGTACCATCAAGGTGAGTTGCGGACCGGTCGCGCCGAAAGCCAGTCGCACTCCGAGTTCGGTCGTACGCTCATTGACCATCTGCGACATCACACCGTAGATACCGAGAGATGCGAGCATGATCGCAAGACCGGCGAAGAGGACCAGAATGAGCGTGGTGGTCTTCCTGTCTCCGATCGATTCGGCGATCATCTCCTCCATCACCCTGAATCTGGAGACCGGTTGATCGCTGTCGAGAGAGAGGATGGTCTGGCGTACCGCTGAGACCAGGCTCAGGGGGTCCACACTGGCGCGGATCACCAGGTTGGTCACCCTGCCACCCGCCTGCTGATGGGGGCCATAGATCTGGAGACGGGGGTCGGCGTCCAGGCCTTCGTGCATCGTGTGACCGACGACCCCGATGACCTCGAAGAAGAGCGCTTCAGGATCTTCCTGATCATCGAAGGTGATCCGCTTGCCGATCGGTTCTTCATCGCTCCAGAACTGGTTGACCATCTCCTCATCCACCACACAGACGAGGCGGGTGTCAGATGTGTCGGTCTCATCAAGGAATCGGCCTCTGATGAGTCTCAGGCCGAGAGCGCGGTCGAAACCGGGACTGACGATCCTGATGTCTCCCCAGGGGTTCTCCAGGCTCCCGTCGAGATTGTAGCCTTCGATGCTGAAGGTGCCTGTCGACCACGATCCACTGAAGGGGAGGACATCAGTGGTACTGGCAGTCTCCACGCCCGGAAGCGCTTCGAGACGTGGAAGGAGTTCCCGGTAGAATGCCTGTTGCGATCCACTGTCGGGATATTTCGCGGCGGGGAGGGAGATGTTGGCGGTGAGGACGTTCTCGGGATCGAACCCCGGATCGACCCTCTGCAGTCCTGCCATCGTCTGTATCAGCAGGCCCGCTCCGGTCAACAGCGCCAGGGAGATCGCGAACTCTCCGGCTACGAGCACCTTTCTCAGCGTTCTGCCGCTGCGGTCGGTATGGGAGCGATGCCCACCTTCCCGCAGGGTGCTCTGGATATCGGTCTTCGATATCTGGAGGGCCGGGATCAGGCCGAATATCACGCCGACCAGAAGTGAGAGCATCAGCGTAAAGAGCAGGACGGGCAGATCGATCACTATACCAGCGCTGTCTGAACCGGGGGGGCCGAGCGCGACCACCGCGCGTATCCCCAGCCCGGCCAGCAGCAATCCCAGGAGCCCGCCGGCGCCTGCCAGGATGACGCTCTCCGAGAGCAGTTGCTGCAGTATCTGTCCCCGGCCGGCTCCGAGTGCACCCCGGATGGCGATCTCCTTGCGACGTCCGATCGCTCGCGCCAGCAGGAGGTTGGCGACGTTGAAACAGGTAATGAGCAGCACCAGGCCGACCGCTCCTGCCAGGATGAAGAGAGAAGTCCGGTAGTCCTCCTTGGCCCGTTTATCGAGCGAGGTGACCATCAGCGTCCAGGTGGCGGGGAATTCATCCGGAGATGCTTCCTTGAGACCCTCCGCCATGGCGACCAGTTCCTGCCGAACCGTCTCGATCGATACTCCCTCTTCGACCCGTGCCGCCAGAGAGAGCCATTCACTCAGGTACCCCCGACTGTCGATCTGTTCGGCAGTGAGGGCCAGCGGAGTCCACAGTTCGCGTTCACGGTTGAAATAATCATCGAACCCGGGCGGCATCAATCCGACGATGGTGTACGTTTCGCTGTTGAGCTGCAGTTCGCTGTTGATGACATCAGCGACACCACCCAGACGGCGTTTCCAGAACCCGTCACTGATGATCACTACCTGGTTGTTTCCCGGTGTCTCCTCATCAGGAGTGAAATGCCGTCCCCCGGCCAGGGGGAGTCCGAACGTCTCCAGATACCCGCTGGTCACCCGGCCGGCGGTGAGTCGTTCCGGCTGTCCCTCACCGGTGAGGTTGACCGCCCAGCCGGTCGAGATCCCTGTCTGCTCGAAATAGGAGGTGTTGTCGCGGTAATTGCGGAATCCCTCTAACGAAACGGGAGCGATCAGTTCCATCGAGGGATAGTGATGATTGATGGTCACAAGGCGGTCGGGAGAGGGGTAGGGCAGGGGGCGGAGCAGCATGGCGTTCACCACGCTGAAGATGGTCGTGTTCGCTCCGATACCGAGCGCGAGTGTCACTACGATGATGATAGAGAGGGCAGGGTTGGAGAAGAGTCGTCTGAAACCGAAGCGGATATTCTGCGGCAGGATGGCCATGAATTCACTCCCGGAATAGATAGTGGAGCAGTGTGATATCAAAGGCGAACCATCGATCGGGCGAGCGGTGATTCTACCAGTTGATACGCCGCAGAGGAACGGAGAGTTACGTTTCAGGCTCTCGACGACCTGATCTTGATCTCACCTTCGAGGGTACGGTGCACAGGACAGCGGCCTGAGATCTCCATCAGACGATCGAGTTGGTCGGCGGAAAGGTCACCTTCGAATGAGATCTCTTTCTCGATGATGTCCACCATTGCTCCGGGTTCACTCTCACAATCCTCGCAGTCCCTGGCGTGGATCCTGTGGGTGTCGAGTTTGATCGTGACCTCTTCAAGGGGCCATTCTTTCCGGTGGGCATACATCTTTACTGTCATGACGGTGCAGGCGGCCAGAGCGCTGAGCATCAGGTCGTAGGGATTCGGACCGACATCGGTCCCTCCCCACTCCCGGGGTTCATCAGCGGTAAAGGAGTGTCCTCCGGCTTCGATATCTACCTGTACACCGGTGGCACTTCTGGCGATCACACTCATGGAATGCTCCTTCGAATGATCAAGCATGTAAGCAGGATATAAAAGAAACAGGTCCCCCCTGATTAAAAGCCGCCAGCCTGTCAGGGGAAACCCGCTTAAGGGACCTCAGCGGACTACAGAAAGGTCCCTTTCGGTAGGTGTGAGAAGCCCGATATTTCTTACAGCCGGCACATAGCCGGCACTTCAGATCGATTAGCGGTCGGGAACCTCCCGGATTGTCTCCTTGATCATGGAAGCTGGTTTCAGCAGCCGGTGGACCGGATAGGTCTGCGG
>JALGVQ010000095.1 GCA_025774615.1 bacterium | reverse complement strand
CGCGATCGGCGCGCCGAAGTGGCTCGTGATAGCCTCGCTCGCCCTCCACGGCTTCTGCTATGTCTTCTTCTTCGTGGCGGAGTTCATCTACGTGGACAAGATCGCTCCGCCCGATATCAGGGCTTCAGCACAGAGCCTGATCGCGATCGTGGCACTGGGGATGGGACGGGCGATCGGCAGTGTGTTCGCCGGAAAGATCCAGACAGCTTTCACTGACACTGCCGGGGTGGTGAACTGGACGAACGTCTTCCTGGTTCCGTGCGCACTGACGGTCTTCTGCGCAGTGGCCTTTGAAGCGATCGGAGGAACCGGTGGGGCCGGCAGAGGCTATAACGGCATAAAGGGACACGGTAACTTCTGGCAACAGAAAGGGTTGGAAGTGGATGGCTGACAGGAGACTGGGGGTCGGATTCATCGGGACCGGGTTCATCGGGCAGTTCCACATCCGATCATTCGTGGGCGTGCGGGACGCCGATATCATGGGGATATTCGACACCGACCGGAAGACCGCCGAACGGGCTGCCATGATGGTCCACAAACTCGGTGTGGGAGAACCGGTGATCCATGATTCGATCACCGATCTGGTAGCCGATCCGGCCGTTGACGCGGTCTGGATCAACACTCCCAACTTCACACGCCTCGAGGTGATGCAGGAGATCGTCGATGCGGTCACTTCGGGGAAAGGCGAACTCGTCGGAGTCTGCTGTGAGAAACCACTCGGCCGGAACGTCTCCGAGGCCAGGAGGATGCTCGAACTGGCCGGGGAGGCAGGGCTGCTCGACGGTTATCTTGAGGATCAGCTTTTCTCTCCCTCGGTTCAGCGCGGCAAGACGATCATCTGGGACAGGGGCGCGGCGCTCACCGGACGGCCCTTTCTGGCCCGTTCGGCCGAAGAGCATTCCGGACCACACATGCCGTGGTTCTGGGAGGGCGAACTGCAGGGCGGGGGGGTGCTGAACGACATGATGTGCCACTCGGTCGAGGTTGCGCGATTTCTCCTTACTCCACCCGACGCCCCCCGGGATATTCTCACCCCCATGAAGGTCACGGCACACACCTCCTGCCTGAAGTGGCAGGAAGAACGGTATGTGGAACACCTCAGGAAGATGAGTGACGGGAAGCTCGATTACGCCAACCGTCCCGCAGAAGACTATGCCCGCGGTGTCATCGAGTACCGTGATGATGAGGGCAGGGAGTTGATCGTCGAGGTGACTACTTCATGGTGCTATGTAGGTGCCGGTCTGCGACTCTCGATGGAACTGCTCGGACCGGAATATTCGATGGCGATCAATTCCCTCGATGCCGGTCCGAAAGTCTTCTTCAGCCGGAATGTGACCGGTCCTGTAGGTGAGGATCTCGTGGAGAAGCAGAACGCCGAAACGGGACTGATGCCGATCGTGTCCGATGAAGAGAGCGAATACGGCTACACCGGTGAGAACCGACATATGGTCCAGTCGTTCCTTGCCGGACGCCGCCCGTCAGAGAACTTCTCCGATGGCCTGAACGTCACTGAACTGCTGATGACGGCTTACATGAGCGCCGAGCAGGGCACCACCATCACTTTTCCTCCCCCCGATCTCGACACCTTCATCCCGGCCGTGGCCAGGGGTGAGTGGAACCCGAAGGAGCAGTCATGAAGCAGCGCGCGTTCTTCATTCTCATCTCTGCGGTTCTCACGTTTTCGTGCGGGTACTCCGATACCCGCGCTCAGCAGGGCAGCGGCGCGTCCGATTACTCCGATGTTCGCATCGAGAAGTTCCCCATCGCTGTCCAGTGCTGGACCTACCGTGCATTCACCTTCAGGGAAACGCTCGACAAGGTGAAGGCCCTGGGTATCAGCTATATCCAGCCATATCCGGGACAGCGTTTGAGCGAGGAGACCGGAGACGCGCGGTTCGGCCATGACATGACCGACGAACAGATCCGGCAGGCCCGAATCTGGATGAATGAAGCAGGGATAGAAGCGGTGGCATATGGAGTGGTCGGATTCCCCAATGAGGAAGAGGCAGCGCGGAAGGTCTTCACCTTCGCCCGACGGATGCGGATCCGTACCATCGTCACCGAACCCGCTTACGACGACTACTCCCTGATCGAGAAACTGGTGAAGGAGACCGGAGTCCGGGTGGCGGTCCACAATCACCCGACACCCAACAAGTACGCCCTGCCGGAAACCGTGCTCGATCATGTCGACGGCCTCGATCCGCGAATCGGTGCCTGCCCCGACACCGGGCACTGGCTCCGTTCCGGCGTTACCCCGGTCGAAGGCCTGCGGATGCTCAAGGGACGGATCATCGATGTCCACCTGAAGGATCTCGACCAGTTCGGAGTGAGGGATGCGCTTGATGTGCCGTTCGGATCAGGGATGGCGAATGTACGCGACATCCTTGCCGAACTCACCTTGCAGGAGTACGACGGCTATATCACCATCGAACACGAGCATCCCGATGAGGTGAGGACCCCGGAGGAGTCGATCCTGAAGGGACTCGAGTACATCCGCAATGTCACCTACTGGCACGATTACGAGCGGATACTGCGCAAGACGCCCCGGGGATACCGGAAGGACGGCTGGAACCACTACGGTCCCGGTCTCTTCGAACTCGACCGGACGACAGGCGAGCTCTCTGCCACTGGCGGCATGGGGCTGTTCTGGTACTCACGCAAGACCTACCGCGACTTCGTCCTCGAATTCGATTATCGGTGCAACGAGCCGCAAACCAACTCCGGTATCTTTGTACGCGTTCCCGACGTCCCGGTGGACGACAGCTACATCTACCACTCCTTCGAGATCCAGATCGCCGACAATGGAGAAGGTATCCACGCCACCGGGGCCGTCTACGATGCCGAGCCGCCCACCTCGCTGCCTGTTAATCCGGCGGGTGAATGGAACCAGATGAAGATCACCATGATTGGGAACCATATCCAGGTGGCAGTGAACGGTGTGGAGGTGGTCGACTGGGAGATGGAACCGCGCGGGAAGGTCAGGGACCTCGCCGCCGAGGGCTACATCGGCTTCCAGGGTCACGACTGGGACACCACGATCGCGTTCAGGAACATCCGGGTCAGGGAGATCAATAATGTCCCGCCTGAAGGGTTCACCGCGCTCTTCAACGGGGAGGATCTCACCGGCTGGAAGGGGCTCGTTGCCGATCCTCCGGCGCGGGCACGGATGAGTACTGATGAGCTCGCATCGGAGCAGGCGACGGCCGATGAGGACATGCGCGAGCACTGGAGCGTGGAGAAGGGTGTGCTGGTCTTTGATGGTCAGGGGCACAGCCTCTGCACCGCGAAGGATTACGGTGATTTCGAGATGATGGTCGACTACCGGATCCTCCCTGAAGGTGACAGCGGCATTTACCTGCGAGGCTCTCCCCAGGTGCAGATCTGGGACACCGCCATGTGGCCACAGGGATCAGGCGGGCTCTATAACAACCAGAAGAATCCCAGCAATCCTCTGGTCGTGGCCGATCGTCCCATTGGAACGTGGAACTCTCTCTTTATCAGAATGATCGGTGAGAAGGTCACGGTGCGGTTGAACGGGAAGCTGGTCGTGGACAACGTGGTGATGGAGAATTACTGGCAGCGGGACATACCGATCTACCCGACCGGCCAGATCGAACTGCAGTCGCACGGCAACAGCCTCTATTTCCGCAATATCTATATCCGCGAGATCGAGCCCTGAGACTGACTCCAGCGACCCGCGGCTGAACGGGAGCGTACCGGGCATGCTCTACATCACCACGAGCAGCGGCGTTCTCCGCCATGATCCGGAGAGTGACGAACTCCGTACCCTGATCCCCATGGAGGACCGGCGATGGACCGGCTTCTTCGGGATCGTCTTCCATGAGAACTCGCACAGCATCCTGGCCGCCTGCCGACAGCGTCTCGGCACGCAGCGCGTTCGGAAGCACTCCACCGATGTCATCCTCCACCGCATCGATCCGCGGTCGGAGACTTCCGAGGAGGTCTCCGCGATCCACGATGTCCACGACGTCCATCAGATCGCCGTGTGGAACGACACGCTCTTCCTTACCGACACCGGCCTCAACCGGCTCCATCTCTTCGATCTCTCCACCGGTTCAACGACCGCGATACTCCCGGTCGGCCCGGAGAGGGATGATGTGCATCATCTGAACGCCCTGCTTATTCACGAGGAGCACCTGCTGGTCGGTCTCAACAACCGGGGACATCGTGACGCGGAGATACTGCAGATACCGCTGGCTGCGCTTGCCGATATTTCAGAATCCGTCGATGCGCTCTCGCTCGGCCCGGTAATCCCGGTCACCGGCTTCACACATACTCATGACCTCGAACCGTTCAATGGAGGCCTGATCTGCTGTGCCTCCCATGACGGACTGATTCTGCGGGTCGATGAACCAGGTGTCCTCATCAATGCTGGCGGCTGGACACGCGGTCTCGCTGTCGATCCTGAGGGCCTCTGGGTGGGAATAAGCCAGTTTGCGAAAAGGTCGATCCGCCATTCGAACAGAGTAGATGGTGAATTGCGACAGCTCGATGTCCGTACCGGGGAGTGCCTGCGGAATGTTCCCTTGCCGGGAGCAGGGCAGGTACACGACATGATCATCCACACTGAATAATAGATGGCGCGGGGAGCGGGACAGGTTATGCTGAAGTCAGGTCTGCGGAGAGGATTACTCAGCGTATGCGGAGTTCTCTTTGTCTCGCTTGCCACCCTGGGTATCCTCCTTCCGCTGTTGCCGACCACCCCCTTTCTGCTTCTGGCCGCGGCCTGTTTCATCCGCAGTTCCGACAGACTCTACCGGTGGTTGATCGCGCATAAATGGCTCGGTCCCTACATCCAGAATTATCGTGAGCACCGGGCCCTCACCCTGCGCGCCAAGGCCGTGACTGTTGTCCTGCTCTGGATCACTCTCGGATTCACCATTATCGGCCTGATCGACAATCTGATGATACAGATAGCACTCGTGCTGATCGGCACCGGTGTCACGGTACATGTTCTGAGGTATAACACCCTGCCGCGCGACTGAGAAATATTTAGTTTTGTTGAGGTTTGCATATAAATGTATGCTGAGACCATGAAACCGATTGAATCAAATGAAACGGTCTGGTTAAGCCTGAGTGAGGCAGCGCTTCAGCTGAATGTGCATCCGGCAACCCTCAGGCGGTGGGCCGATGAGGGGCAGGTTCCGGTGATGCGGACACCGGGTGGACACCGGCGGTTCGCGGCCTCCGATATCGCCCGCCTGACCGATCGTGAGGATACAGAGCATCAGATCGGTCCGGTGGAGCGGATGTGGGCTGAGCGGGCCATGAAGAACACCCGTGACCGGTTGATGGAAGTGCGGGATGAGGGCTGGATGAGTCGTCTCGACCAGCCATCGAAAGCCACCTACCGGCGTCTCGGCCAGGAACTCCTCGATCAGACACTTCGCTTCCTCATTAATGAGGATACCGAGGCCATTCTGCAGCAGGATGCCCATGAGATCGGCCAGCAGTATGCCCAGATCGCGGTAAGGAATCACCTCTCGCTGAGTGATGTACTGCGAGCTTTCATGCTCTTCCGCGACTCGCTGACAGGTACGGCGATCGAACTCCCCGAGGACATGAGCATACCACACGCTTCCCGGAAGCTGCTCATGGACCGGATAAACCTGATGCTGAACACCGTTCAGCTTGGTATCGCAGAGACGTACGAGAAATCTTTCAGGTGATCCACCGCAGATCGAGGTGAACCTCTCTTCCCGCATTCCGTATAGTGCATCAGAGGAAGGGGGATCATTATGGGTCTGTTCGGCAATATCATCTGGCTTATCTTCGGTGGCCTTCTGACAGGACTCGGTTATATCATCGGGGGCGTCGGACTCTGTCTGACGGTTATCGGTATTCCCTTCGGTATTCAGTCGATCAAGCTTGGTATCGCCAACTTCCTCCCCTTCGACAAGCAGATCGTTGCGCACGAGCAGACGAACAGCCCGCTGAGGGTCACCTTCAACATCATCTGGCTGATCTTCTTCGGCTGGGAGATAGTATTGCTCCATCTTCTACATGCTCTGCTGCTGACAATCACCATCATCGGGATCCCGTTCGCGATGCAGCACATCAAGCTGATCCCTCTGGCTGCCTTCCCCTTCGGCCGCGACCTGCGCTGACCGCCGATGCGTCCGGGAGTTTGCCGCTCCCGTCTCCCGTTGGTACACTCGCCTGACAACACGATCCACCTTTTCTCAGGAGCAGCATCCATGCGGCATCCCTCGATCCCGGCCAGGGTACTGGTTCTTCCTCTTATTACCGTCTCACTGCTGGCGCTGTCGTATGGAGACGCGGCGATACCGACCTCCGATCTTGACGGAAACGGAGTAGAGGATCTGTCCAGTCTCTTCTCTCCCGGCTGGATCCTCCAGGACAGGAACTCCGACGAGATCATCGATTATGTGGATCTCACCATCCTGCTCCCACCTCGGCCTTCGGAGAGTGTTGTGGCAGGCGCCATGAATATCGCCGCCAGGATCGGTTATGAGACAACAGCGATCGATCTCGATCTGGTGGAACAGTTCGGAGAAAGAACCGGTTCATTCGACCGTCCGGTGATCGTGGTGGGATTTCCCGACCCACTGGCTGTACAGATGCCATCCGAATATCGCGTCCTCTCCGAGGAACTGCGTCCCGGCCACGGTCTCATCATGATGATCCGGCCGGGAGATCTCTTCAGCAGAGGTGGTGTCCTCGTTGCGGGGTATGACGCAACCGGCCTGCTCGCGGCATCAGAGTACTTCTCCGGACGCTATCCTGAGATCTGGCAGATGGGAGGCAAGACCTGGGAGGATGTCGCCCTCAAGCTCAGGGCATTCCTCACTGACCGCGATATCGAGGTCTCCGATATCCACCTGAGTCATCTGGTCACCGGTGTCGAAAAGGAAGGGATCAGCAAACTCGCACTCAGCGTCACGATCGATGATGGTGATGCTTTCACACGGGCCGTTGCCGCTCTGGAGGGTGAGGAGGCCGAGGAGGCGGAGAATCAGGCGACGGGATCAGATGAGCAGGAGGGGGAAGAGGAGAAGGAAGAGGATAAGGAAGAGGAGCAGGAAGAGGAGCAGGAACGAAAGACACCCGATCTTACGACACTTGAATTCTCCGATCTGCACCGGATAGCCATTCAGGTGGTTGGTCCCGGGAAGGTTCACGAAGTCGACCTCCTGCCGCGGAAACCATGGCAGACAAGGGGTGATAGCGGTGGATCGTCCCCGAACTCACGCGACTTCCCCCTCTCACAGATACTGACGATCGAGGGGCTTTTCAGGGATAGTGACCAGGATTTCGTTCCCGATGACATGATCGGACACTTCTCCATAGATGGGGGCGACGCCGGCAGAGCACTGGTGAACCTGGCGGCGCGGGTGGGGCTCGAAACCGCTGGTATGCGTTTTCCCCTGGCCCGGGTCGGTGGGGAGGATGATCACCCTGAAGATTCAGGATTTCCGGTCATCGTGGGATCGGACCACTACCAGACTCAGAGGCTTCTGAAGGAAGAGCGTCTCTATGGGCTCCCCACCGGGGCAGGGGAGGGCTACCTCCAGTTCGTGCCTGAGGCGTTCAATGAGAAGAGCGGCCTTGTGCTCGGTGGAACCGATCCGGAAGGACTCGAGGCGATCACCGACTACTTCGCTGAACGCATGCCCTGGCTCTGGAGATACGGCAAGGGAGAGTTCTCACTCGAAGACGTCGAGACCGAGGTCCGCCGCTTCTTCCAGGCGGTCCAGGCCGGTGGACAGGTGAGCCTGGCGCTCAGCAAGCTCGATACGTGGCTCGACAGGATCGATGGGCGCGACATCGAGAAGATCGACATCGAGGTCGCCGCCCGTGAGATAGACGAAGGGCTCGACCGGTTCATCCGTGAACGTGTCCGGAACCGGTTCCCGGAGGTTGAGACGAGTGCCCGGGTATTCAGGACCGGATATGGAACGAACCACCCGGTTTTCGAGGAGGAGATCGAGGTTCCATGGGAGGTGGACACCTTCCGTGATCTCTTCAGGGAGAAAGCGCTTCCCGGTCTGGCGTTCGCAAGCGGCGGTCGCATCATGGTCAGAGTGAGCGAATCACCTGAGGTGAGGACCGATCTGATAGCGGAGATCGAGGAGGAACTGCGCACGATCGGGCTCGATCCTGCCTCCTTTCAGATCGATGTAATCTGTGCCTATAAACAGGGTTACAGCTGGCTTCATGATGTGATCCTGCCCCGGATCATGGGCCGGGAGATCGGCGGCATCGAGATCGCATACCATACCCTCAAGGATTCCAGGGAAGTGCGCTGGCAGGCGATCCATGCCAACACCCGGTGGCTGCAGGAGATCTTCCCGATCGACACGATCATGGGGCGCGAGCTAGGTATCCCCGATTCCCTGATCACCTTCACGCCGACACAACAGATCGATCCGATCTATGTGGTGACTGTGACCGACCGGTCGGGCGGGATGATCCTGCGTGAGGAGTTCGATCCGAAGTACGTGGTTCGCCCCTTCTTCGACCTTTTCCCCGAATATGAATCAGTCAGGGTGACCACCGGATGGGTGCTTGTGGAGGCTGATGGCCGGGTCGTGCTCGATGAACGCATCCCCACCGATCCGGAGGTCTTCTGGGACCATCTGCAGACCACGATTTACGGGAATATCATCGACTATGTGATGGATCTGCAGGATGGACGTCCATCGGCGGCCAATGCGCCTTACTTCGACGAACTGCGCATCGATCTCACGCTGAGTGAACCTGATTATCGGCTCAATGTGGACGAGGAGGTGATCTCCTCTCTCGAAGCTCTGCACGAGGATATCCTCTTCGAGACACTGACGCTCTT
The DNA here is from genome assembly GCA_025774615.1 of bacterium. Classification (GTDB taxonomy): domain Bacteria; phylum Blakebacterota; class Blakebacteria; order Blakebacterales; family Blakebacteraceae; genus Blakebacterum. Next base: position 2,075 of record JALGVQ010000095.1, on the reverse strand, counting down.
CAACCTGATCGGCAACCGGTACGGCGTGGGAGCGTTGAATTATCCAGGACGGGTCCTACCCTGGGTGCACCCTGCCAGGGATGGGGAACCGGGGCACTCTGTGATCAGGATGACCGGACGCGAGCGGGCAAAACCGGAACTCATCATGACATGGACTGAAAAGGATTCTGAACCGGTCAAACAGCGCTATCCGCTTTCCAATCTCGGTGTGGAACCGCCGGTCCTGCGCGGGATCTCGATCAAGTCGGGGGAGGAAGGACTCTCCCGTATGCTCTTCGAGGTCGTCGCGACCGATACGGTCGACCGATACGATGAGTACCGGTTCCGTGGATCCGAATCAGCGATCGACCAGAGCTTCCTCTCATCTGAACTTCTGGCCGACATGGTCTCGAATATCACTGCACTCCATGCCGCCGGTTTCTACGAGGACGAACTGAGTCTCGATCGGGTGAGGGAGTTCCTCTTCCGGATTACGCTGGAGGATTCGAGCGATTACACACGTCTTATCGAACTGCCGCAGAGCCGGCATCCGCGTGCCACCGAGAATCCGCGGCTCGAGGACCGGCGCTTCCGCTATCGCGGGGACCCACTGGTTCAGTGGGAGACACCGATCCCGCCGGGGGAGTGTAACGAGATCCTCTCCCGTCTCGGCACCTTTCCCAATGTGAACGTCTACTACATGGCTACTTCGCTCCTGGGCCAGGATGTATTCGCGATCGATCTCCACCCGCCGGTTGAGGCTGCCTATATATCCCAGGCGAAGATGAATGCCCTGAAACCGACGCTGCTGCTGCATGGGCGAGTACACGGCAACGAGGTTTCGAGCACGAGCCATCTTCTGAGGCTCATCGAACTGTGCGCGACCGACTCCACCTGGATGGAATATCTGAATCACGTGAATCTGGTGATCTATCCCATCTCCAATCCCGACGGCGCACAGATCGCGTACGACATGTGGCAGGAGACACCCGACTTCATGCTCCATGTGGGACGCCCCGGAGCCCTCGGAAACGACGTGAGTTCACGTGTGGTTCAGGGCGATCACCGCTATCCCGAGGCGGGTGTGGTGCATCGTCTGAGGGAGGCATCGCTTCCCGACATCGTCATAGATATGCACGGGGTTCCTTCCCACGAGTGGGTGCAATACTTCGCCGGTTATAGCGGATGGGTGCGGAGCAGGTATGGCGGAGCCCGCAGTTACTGGCTCCCGCGCGGGTGGTACATCCCCGGGTTCAGCTGGATCGATGACGATCGCTATCCGGAGATCGAGACCGCCCACCGGGCGATCACCGATTCGATCCTCATTGCCGTTACATCGATCGCCGATGTAGACGCAGCCAACCGGCGCATCTACGACCGCTACATCAAGTATGGCCGACAGGATGAAGAGACATACCGGGAGTACTTCTATCAGGGGATTCAACTCGAGGCCAGACTTCGGGGAAGGCGGATCTCCGGGTCGGGGGTGACCGGTCCGAAGGTCACCTACTTCACCATGACCACCGAGGCGGCCGATGAGACTGCTTATGGCGACTGGCTCGATCTGATGTGCAGGGCCGGTCTCTCCAGCAGTCGCGCCCTGCTCAAGTACCTCTACCATGGCGTCAATGAGGTGGAACGGGAGGGGAAATCCAGCGCGGATCATGTCACCCGCAGTGTACGTCGCATAAAACCGGTCGCGCCGGGACCGGACCGGGAGAAATAAAACGCGAGGAGACAGATCATAAACGAAACACGAAATATAACGGGATCAGTGGCCGATGATGAAGACTTCATCCGCTTCATGCAGGTCGCCCGTGAGGATCATGAGTTCCACAAACGGCTGACTTTCGTCCTCTCGCAGGATAATTTCAACCGGCAGTCCCTGCTCAACACCTGGATAGCAGATCTCGATCTGCAGAACGCCCCGATGGAATTGAGGAGGATTCTTACCTATCTCCTCGACGAAGAGGTTGCCGGAACTGCGTTACGATTATTGGAGGAATGAAGGAAATCTGATTATACCGTGTTGGTATAGTATCACGTACCTGAGGCGAGATAACAGGGAGAGAAGAGATGGCATCAGATTATCCGCA
>JALGVQ010000094.1 GCA_025774615.1 bacterium | reverse complement strand
GGAGGAAGCGGCTATCGTTGCCTTCATGAGGACCCTGAGTGACGGATACCGCCTCCCCGATGCGGGCGCGGATCATCAGTGAACTTGAGCATAAAGGGAGTGACAGATGAGTTTTCGCGATAATGATATTTTCCTTTACGAGGAGGTTATCCTGCTCGCCCTGAAGGACGAGAAGGGAACATTCTACGCGAAGAGTTACCTGCCAGCGGTTTCGGGAGCGATCATGGCCGAATTCCTGCTTGGCGGCAGAGTGGAGATTGAGGGAAAGAAAAAGCTCGTGAATCTCATCAGCGATGAACCGTTTGATGACCCCCTGCTCGATGAAATACTGGGCAAGATCCGGGATGCGAAGCGGAGGGCGTCCCTCCAGACATGGGTACAGCGGATCTCGGCAACATCGAGGCTGAGCAGACGAGCACTCGAAGGACTCTGTCGTCGAAACATCCTGAGGGAGGATGAACATCAGATACTCGTTCTGTTCAAGCATAAGGTGTATCCGGAAGTGGACCATAACACCGAACAGCGTATCATCTGGAAACTGCACGAGGCTATCTTCAGCCTGAGGGAGGATCTTGAGCCGCGTGTCGTCGTTCTTCTGGCGCTCGCCCATGCCGCTGACCTGCTCACCATCTCCTTCGAACGTAGTGAATTGAAAACGCAGAAGAAGCGCATCAAGAGCATCATCAACGGTGATCTGATCGGGGAGGCGACAAAGGGAGCCATCGAAGCGACGCAGGCAGCGATCGCTGTTGCGGCGATGGTACCGATCATGGCCGCCGCTGCTGCGACCACCAGCAGTTGATTCCGAGACCTCAGGTACAGCAAGTCAGGAAGAGGACGACATGACACTCAAAGTTGACGGCACAGGCCTGGCGATCGATCACGTTGTCGAAGTGGCGCGTCATGGAGAAAAAATCGAGCTGACCGCAGAGGCCGAAGAGAGAATCCGGGCCTGTCGGGAGATGGTGGAAGGAAAGCTCGCCGCAGGTGAGGTCATGTACGGGATCAACACCGGTATCGGAGAATTCTCCGAGACGATGCTGAATGGTGAAGAGGTTAATAATTTCCAGAAGTACCTCGTTTACAATCATGCTGCTGGTATTGGAGATCCGGCGCCGGTGGAATACGTGCGGGCCGCGATGCTCTCCCGCCTGAATGTCCACTCCAAGGGCCATTCCGGCCTCAGATTGGACATCCCGCATCTTTTTGTGGAGATGCTGAACCGTGGTGTCACGCCCTACGTCTGCCAGAAGGGGTCGGTCGGCGCCAGCGGTGACCTTGCGCCGATGTCACAGATCGCCCTCGTGGTCATGGGTGAGGGACAGGCCTGGTACGAAGGAGAACTCCTGCCTGGCGCAGAAGCCCTGCAGAAAGCCGGGCTCGAACCGATCCTCCTCCACGCGCGTGATGGTCTGGCCATGATCAATGGTTCCAACTTCCTCAACGGGATGAACGCGCTCCATCTCCATGACATGAATCGCTGGCTGAAGCAGGCAGAGATCGGCGCGGCCATGACCCTTGAGTCACTCCATGCCAACATGAAGCCGTACGATGACCGGCTTCATGAAGCGCGGGGCTTCAGGGGAGCCGTCCGGAGCGCCAGGGCCCTTATGAGGTGCATCGAGGGAAGCGAACTGCTGGAGGGAGGCCGCACCAAGGTACAGGACGCCTATTCGATGCGGAGCACTCCCCAGGTGATCGGCGCTGCTCACGACGCGATCGCGTGGGCCCGCAGTCAGGTCGAGATCGAACTGAACGGGGTCGGCGACAATCCGATCTTTTTCCCTGTGGAGGATCTCGTTCTCACTGGTGCAAATTTCCAGGGCACCCCTGTCTCCCTGCCGATGGACATGACCGGCAATGCGATCACGATGGTCTCAGTACTCTCTGAGCGCCGTCTGAACCGTATGCTCAATCCGGCTCTTTCAGTTGGACTGCCCCCCTTCCTGGCCGAGAAACCGGGACTTTTCAGCGGCCTGATGCTGAGTCAGTACACCGCCGGCACCCTCATTGTGGAGCAGCGGATGCTGTCAGCACCCGCCTCATGTGCTTCCATCCCTGCCGCCGCCGATCAGGAAGATTTCGTGAGCATGGGGATGAACACGGCGATCAAGAACGCGCAGATACTCAAGAACGCATGCGGTGTGCTCGGCATCGAGCTGATGGCTGCCGCGCAGGCCCTCGACATACGTGGACACCAGATGGGAACCGGAGTCACTGCTGCCCATGAGGTCATCAGAAATCATGTGGAATACCTGGGGGAGGATCGCCCCCTCTACCCCGACCATACGGTGATGGCTGAGCTTGTGGAGTCGGGTGAGATACTTGAAGCCGTCGAGGCGGAGGTCGGCTCGCTGGAGTGATTAGAGAGGGATCACTGGGAAATCACGGAACCCGTTTACTGCCCGCTATTGTCCGGAGCGCTCTGTCCGATCCATATCCACAGCTGATTGAACCAGCTCTGCGGAACTGACCCGGAGAGCGGCATCCTCGAACCTGGAGCATCTCCAAGCAGTTTCCGGATGATATAACTGTTTTCCGGGTCGCCTGGCGTAACCACCGGACCGTTGCTGCTGTTCCCCGCCATCAGTTCGCTATAACTGTTAAGCTGAAGCCCCCCTGCCAGACCAGCGTGACATCCGGCCAGGTTGCAGGAACTCTGAAAGGTCGGCAGGAGGTGTGTTCCGAACAGGATATCCGCTTCGACCACCGTTACCGCAGCGCTGTCAGAGACATCACCAACAGTGGCGATCACCCAGCCGTTCAGGGCCGCGGTGACACCTGCCGTGAATCGACCATTCTGCTCGATCGATCCCACATCGGCGCTATCGACCGACCAGGACACCGTTGCAGAAACCGGGTCACCATTTCCATCCGTTACTGTTGCAGAGAAGAGCTGTGTAAATCCGTTGTCCACGGCACCTGAAGCAGGACTCACACTAATTGACGCAACAGTCGTCAGGTCGGGACCGGATGGTCCATCATCAGATGTACATCCACCCGCAAACAGAGCAGTCAACGTTATGCTGATGGCCAGCAGAAAAATCCCGATGACAGAACCCCGGCTTCTCATCGATACCCTCATGGAACGAACCTCCTGTCTGAGACTGCGGACCATTTCCGAATTCCTGAACCAGTTTGACATGAGGCTGATCACGATCTCAGCAGACGTGAACGGTTGCCACTGATGGCGAGTTCCTTCTCGATCGTGAACCCTCTCTCAACAGCGATTCCAAGACTGGCATCGAACGCCGCGTCATCCTGAACCATCCGTGGTTCGGCAAAAAGCAGCACTCCCCCCGGTTTCAGGATGCTGTGCAGTTCCGAAAAGAGAGACCCGGCATCGGGCACTTCATGGACGACCGCCATCGCGAGTACGAAATCGACTGAATTGCCCAGATCGTCCAGACCGAGCGAATCCCTGCCGCACTCACGGGTCTCGATCTGTTCGAGGAGCCCCTTTCGTCGTGCCCTCTTCTCAAGCACTTTGAGCATCTTCGGCTGGAGATCCACCGCAACGACACGACCGGTCGGACCCGTTATCCTCGCCATGTCGAGGGTGAAGAACCCCATCCCCGGCCCAACTTCCACCACGAGCATCCCCGGTTCCAGCCAGGCTGAGAGTATCTTCCGGGGATTCTGTCTCAGTCGCCGCAGCGGACTGGCCAGGAGATACCCCATCCACCAGGGACATACATGGTCATCATCGTGCTGATGCGGCATTGCACCTCACCTCTCTCTGATGACGATCTCGTCGGTGAATATCCATGATCGGCTCCCCGATCCCGGATGCCAGTCGGGACAGGGCCCCCGGTTCTTTGCCCTGACCCGGATGAACCTCGCACCCACTTCACCCAGATCGAGGGTGAAATCCTTGACCACTCCGCCGTCCTGACGCTCGGGGATATCGTTCACCACGATTCCTGCGATCCGCCACGATTCTCCGTCGGTGGAAACAGCGTACTCAACTTCAGCCGGCATCCATATCCACGAGCGATGCTCCTGCAGGAACCCTGTCCTCACCTCCGTGAGTGTCTTCACACTGCCGAGGTCGACCACGGCATCTAGATCCACCCCGTAATAACCCTGCCAGGTACCTGTCCTGAAATTCTCCGAGCCCCTGATCTGATCGATAAGCGCCGTTTCACCACCCGCCGGATACTGGTCGGAGTAGCGTGAGTCCAGGGTGATGCTCACACCCTCCGGCAGCAGAAAAACAGTCGCCCTCGATACCCGGCTTGGCACTCCCCCTGCTCCGCGGGCGAGCATGCGGATCGTTGTGGTCTCTGAAACGGTGAATGGACCGGCATATCGCGGTGACCGCCGGTCGGGACGGGTACCGTCCAGTGTGTAATGGATGGTCGTATCATCGCCGATCACACCGAGCGCGATCCCGGTCGACCCGCGGAACGTCCGTTCACCGGAAGCCAGGTACGGAACGGCCGTGAAGGGAACTTCCTCCATCGGCGATCGCGGCCTGTCCTCCTTATCACTCCCCCACTCACTGCCGGGGCTCCTGCCCATATCGAATACGAGTTCACCACCTTCCATGATCGCTTCATGGGTAAGCCAGGTCCGCGTGTGGGGCATGCCGTTCAACAAAGCGGACTGAATGTAGAAGGAATTCCTGCCGACTCCTTCAGCCCTGATGGTGAACTGATTGCCATTCTCCAGATGAATCGTGGCCTTAGGGAAGAGAGGTGTGCCGATCACGTAATCCGGCTGTCCTGGACAGACCGGGTAGAAACCGAGAGCGCTCAAGACGAACCAGGCTGACATCTGGCCGCAATCCTCATTTCCGCTCAGCCCGTCCGGGTCGGAAGAATAGAGCGTATCGAGAATCTCCCGGACCCGCTCCTGCGTCTTCCACGGCTCCCCTGCATAGCTGTAGAGATAGGCCATATGATGGCTCGGCTCGTTGCCATGTGCGTACTGGCCGATCAGTCCGGTTATGTCGGACTGCTGCCGCCCGATCGTCTCGGAATCAGCAGTAAAGAGTCCGTCAAGCCGCTCGATGAACTTCTCTGGTCCCCCCATGAGATCGATGAGCCCATCCACATCGTGCGGAGCAAAGAAGCTGAACTGCCACGCGTTCGCCTCGGTGTAATGGAAGTTCACCTCCCGGGGATCGAAGTCTGGCTGCCAGTGACCGTCGAGTTTGGCCCGCATGAATCCGGTGGAGGGATCGAAGACATTCCGGTAGAACCTGGCCCGTTCGGTGAACTCACGCCAGGCGTCGGGACGGTCGATCTCATCGGCTATCGCTGCGATGCACCAGTCGTCGTACGAGTACTCCAGGGTCCGGGAAACAGACTCCCCCTCTTCATCACCGGGGATATACCCCAGCTCCCGGTAGTGATCGAGCCCCTCACGGTCGGTCGAGGCGGCGGCCATCATCGCCTCGAACGCCCCAACGATGTCGAAATCCTGTATCCCCTTCATCCAGGCATCGGCGATGACCGGGATGGAGTGGTACCCGATCATGGTATTGGTCTCGTTCGCAGACAGCTCCCACACAGGAGGCAGCCCCCCCTGCTCATACTGCACAAGGAATGTCTTGATAAAATCAGTCGTCCGGGCCCGCTGGATGATCGCGAAGAGCGGGTGTGCCGCCCGGAAGGTATCCCAGAGTGAGAACACCGTGTGATTGGTGAACCCGTCAGCCCGGTGTATCTCGAAATCACGACCCCGATAGCGGCCGTCCACGTCCTGGTAGACATTCGGCGCGAGCATCGTGTGATAGAGGGCGGTATAGAACACCGTCCGCTGTTCCCGGGTCCCTCCCTCCACAACGATCCGCCCCAGTTCCGATTCCCAGATGGAGTCGGCACCGGCCTGTACCCCGTCGAAATCCCATTCCGGTATCTCGGTGTCCAGGTTCCTCCGGGCTCCCTCGATATCAACTGCCGAGATCCCGACCTTCACGAGGACCTCCTCGTCCCGATCGGTCGAAAAGGTGACCGATGCCTTCAGGTCAGTCCCGTATGCCTGGCTCACCCCGTCAAGCTGCAGACCGTCGACGAGGACACCCGAGTTCTCGAACGGGCGTGAGAACCGAGCCACGAAGTAGATCCGCTGGTCCTGCGCCCACGATCGTGATCGGCGATACCCCTCGATCTCATCCACACCGACAAAGGTGATCCACGATTCGATGACCTGATCACGGTGGGCAAGGTCGATGATCACATTCGCCTGGTCCGTTTCCGGGAAGGTATACCGGTGGATGGCAGCCCGGTGCGTGGCGGTGAGTTCCACACCGATATCATAATCATCAAGGAAAGTCCGGTAGTATCCAGGTGAGGCCTCCTCCCGTTCATGTGTGAACCGTGAGCGGTATCCCGGTTCACCGTCTGCCCCGTTGTGGTAACGGATATCATCCACCGTCGGCATGAGGAGGATGTCGCAGTAATCGGCTATGCCGGTCCCGCTCAGGTGGGTGTGGCTGAATCCGTAGACATGTTCATCGGAATAGTGGTATCCGGAACAGCCATCCCACCCCTCGAGACGGGTATCGGGACTCACCTGCACCATCCCGAAAGGCAGCGTGGCACCAGGGTAGGTATGCCCATGACCGCCTGTACCGATGAAGGGATCGACCATCGATGTCAGACTGTCCCCACTGCCTGCTGCACACCCGTCAGAGGATACAGCCAGCGTAATCAGCAGAAAGGCCGCAACCCCCGTTCCGATACTTCTCATACGCTGCTACCCCCGATTCCCTGATGTGAAACTGATATCAGCGTACGTTCCTGTACAGTCGGGTGCAACACCCGACCGGATTCACGGCGAAGATGTTCGAACCATAACTGGTATTACCCGATATCAGGGGCTACACTCTCCCCCGTCAAATGATCCCATGGGAACCATCCAGGAGATAATCATGCGCCGCTCACACCTCCTCACGTCATTCTTCATCACTGTCACCCTGCTTATATCGGTCTCGACACTGTTGGCCCAGCAGGGAGAGAAACGACCGATCCCGATCGAGGAATACGGCCGCTACCGGTCGATCTCCTCTGTTGCGATCTCAGATGATGGCCAGTGGATCTCGTACGCCTACACCAGGCGGGAGGCCGACGACTCGCTCTATGTGAGCAATCCCGACACAGGGAAAGAGTACCTGCTCCCGCTGGCCTCTGGTGCCCGCTTCTCGGAAGACTCAGCATGGCTGGCGTATTCACTCACCGTCCCGTGGAAGGAAGCCGAGAAGCTGGAGGAACAGAAGAAACCGGTGCCGAAGAAGGTGGAACTGTTGAACCTGGAGACAGGTGAGAAGACCACCTGGGAGAACGGCGCCTCCTTCGCGTTCAATGAAACCTCCACCCACTTCGTAGTGAGAAAACCGAAACATGACCCGAAGGCGAAACATGGGGGGACCGACCTTGTCCTCGTATTCCTGAACGAGGATTACGAGGAACTGATCGGTGGAGTATCGGCGTATGCCTTCAACAAGCCTGGCACGGTCCTTACCTGGACGGTCGATACAGCCGACAAGGATGGAAATGGCCTGTACGCGATCTTCCTCGACGGCGGACGGCGGCAGGTGCTCGATAACGATCGTCTTGCCTATGCCCGGATGACATGGGACGAGGATGGAACCGCGGTGGCAGTACTGAAGGGCGATGAGAAGAAAGGCTTCGAAGAGAAAGAGAACGTCCTGCTCGCCTTCACCGGGTTCGATGATGGCTCACCAATCCGACATGAGTTCGATCCTGCTGATGCCGATGACTTCATCGGAGGGATGGTAGTCAGTGAGAAGGGAACGATCTCCTGGAACGCCGACGCGACCCGCGTCTTCTTCGGCATCAAGGAACAGAAGGCGAAGGAGAGTGAAGAACCGGAATCGGAAGATGAAGATGAAGGAGACGAGGAGGCCGGAGAGGATGAGGATGCTGAAGATGAAGACCCTGTAGCCGATGTGGACATCTGGCACTGGCAGGACGAGCAGATCCAGTCTGTCCAGATGGTAAGGGCCACTCGCGACCGGAACCGCACCCACCAGTCGGTCTTCATCCTGGCCACAGAGAAGTTCAACCGCCTCACCGACGACGAGATGCGCACCATCTCGATCACGCGGGATGGAAAGTGGGGAGTCGGCCAGGACGGTATGGCGTACATTTCCGACTGGGAGGAGCGACGGGCCGATTACTACCGGGTGGATATCGCAACCGGTGAACGCACACTCATGTTCGAGGCCCTGGGTCGGACCCTCGGCCTCTCACCCGATTCCGAACACTTCCTCTACTGGCAGGAGGGGCATGTCTGGGATTACATCCTCGACACGGGCGCGACAGTGAACCTCACCGCGAGCGCTCCCTTGAGTTTCGTCGACATGGAGTACGACCACCCGGGTACCCCCCCTCCCTATCGCGGGATCTCCTGGGTCGAGGGGGGCGAAGCGGTCATCCTCAACCACCGCTACGATCTCTGGCTGCAGCCGCTCGACGGCAGTGCTGCCACCTGCCTCACGAACGGTGTCGGTGCGGAACAGGAAATCGTGTTCCGCTACGTGCAGACCGACCGGGAGGAACGATTCGTCGACCTCTCACAGCCGATTCTGCTCACGGCATTCGGCCAGTGGACGAAGAAGGCCGGATTCTATCGACTGCGCAGGGGCAGGCTTACCGAACTCCTGTTCGAGGACAGGAACTTCGGGCGCATCCAGAAGGCAGAAGAAGCCGACCGCTTCCTCTACACGATCCAGACCTTCGAGCAGTTCCCCGACTACTGGGTGAGCGGCGATGATTTCTCCGATCGGGTCAGGGTCACCGACGCCAACCCCCAACACGCCGAGTACACCTGGGGACACAGCATCCTCATCGACTTCACCAACAACGACGGAGTGAGACTCCAGGCGTGGCTCGGGATCCCCGAGACCCGTCGTGAGGGTGAGCGCCTGCCGATGCTGGTGAATTATTATGAGAAGAACTCCCAGAACCTCCATCGTTTCCAGAACCCGCGATACGCCGGTTCACCCAACCTGGGCGGATATCTGAGCAACGGTTACCTGGTGATGCAGCCTGACATCCACCTGCGTACCCGCACCACTCACAGTGACATGCAGGAGTGCATCGAGGCGGCCATAAAGAAAGTCATCGAGTTGGGTTACGCCGACCCGGAGCGGATCGCAGTCCACGGTCACAGCTTCAGCGGTCAGGGATCAGCTTACATCTCGACCCATTCAGATATGTTCGCGGCGATCGTCTACGGCGCTGGCGCCACCAACCTGGTGAGCGATTTCAATCAGCTCTGGAAGACTTCCGGTACCAACCAGCACCGCTATGACATCTATGGTCAGGGCCGGTTCGGGACCAACATCTTCGACGACCTCGATCTCTACATCGAGCAATCAGCCATCTACCACGCCCGGGACATGAACACCCCGCTCCTGATCTTGCACGGGACCGCGGATGGCTCTGTCGAGTGGCTTCAGGGAGTGGAGTTCTACAACGCACTGAGATTCAATGACAAGCCAGTGATCCTGCTCTCCTACCCGGGAGCGGGTCACGGGCTGCGTAAATACGAGAACCAGCTCGACTTCCAGCGCCGGACGAGGCAGTTCCTGAACCATTACCTGAAGGACGAGCCCGCCGCTGACTGGATGACCGACGGTCAGAGGTTCATCGACAAGCCGAAGAAGAAATGACCGGTCATCGAACTGCTGCTGACGGAAACATGAGACAACCCGTGATTTCAGCCATGCGAGGTATCAGATGAGACGCCAGTCGAGGATCAACACCAGAGTACAGCGCTGCTTCATCACCGCCCTGCTCCTCTCAATCGCCGTCATTCCCGTCCAGGGACAGGACACGAAGCCCTTGTCGATAGAGGAGTATGCCCGATGGCGTTCGATCACGTCGGTCTCGATCTCCGATAACGGCCAGTGGGTCACCTTCGCCTACCGACCGCACCGCGCGAACGACACCCTCATGGTGCAGAACCTGCAGACGGAGAAGGAGTATTCGATTCCGCAGGCCTCGGGTCCCATGTTCTCCGACGACTCACAATGGATCGCTTACCGGCTCGCCGTCCCATTCGATGAAGCGGAAAAACTGCGCGAGGGTAACGACCCTCTCCCGCAAAAAGTGGAGTTGATGAACCTGGCAAACGGGGAGAAGCGGACCTGGGAGAATGCTTCCACCTTCGGTTTCCCGAAGGGTTCCAGCCATTTCCTGGTCAGGAAAACTAAGCCTCAGGGACAGGATGGTTTCGGCGGCACCGATCTGATCCTGCGGAACCTGAACGAGGGATTCGAGGAACTGATCGGCAGCGTGGGACAGTTCGCGTTCAACAAACCGGGGACGATCCTGGCCTATACGGTGGATGCCGCCGACCAGACCGGGAACGGCGTCTACATCATCAACCTCGAGACCGGGACGCGCCTCCCGCTCGACAACGGCAATGCCGATTACACCCGTATGACCTGGGATGAGGAGGGAAGCGCACTTGCCGCCCTGAAGGGCACAGAAATCGACACGCTCGAACAGACGGAGAACGTCCTGCTTGCCTTCACCGGTATCACCGGCCGAAGGCTGGAGCCCCTTACCTATGACCCAGCTGATGAATCGGGATTCCCTGAGGGCATGGTGATCAGCGATCTGACGGGGCTCTCCTGGAACGAGGACCTCTCACAGA
>JALGVQ010000093.1 GCA_025774615.1 bacterium | reverse complement strand
CTGGGAGAAGTACCCGGAGCAGAGCTATCACGGCTTCGTCTGGCTCTTCAAAGGGGAGAAGCGCTGAGTGATTGATGGATCATAGTGCGAGACCGGGAGAAGAGTCGGCCGGAACCTGCAGGAGGAATGGGCGGATGGGTCGACTCCAGGTCGGTATAGACAGTTACGGACCGATCCCGCTCGGCCTTGAGCCGCTGGCCCTGCTCGAATGGGCTCAAGCGCACGGAGCTGATGGTGTGCAGTTTTCCGGGATCGAACCTGAATTCCAACCGAAGATCGACCGCGAATATCTCGAAGAGATGAGAGAGTATGCGCAGGGAGAAGGGATGTATATCGAGTGGGGCGGTGCCCGACACATCCCGCGGGATATGGAGAGCTGGGTAGAGGAAGATATCTTCGATGTGAACCGGAGAGCGGCCGAAGAAGCCGCAATCCTCGACACCAGGGTGATCCGTTCCTGCTCGGGAGGGCTGATGCGCTGGGATCCCGCAAATCCCGCGACCGAGACCCTCCTCCGGGAGACATCAGAGGCGCTGAAGGTGCAGCGGTCGATGCTCCGGGATCACGGGGTGATCCTGAGTATCGAACTCCATTTCGAGTTCACCACCTTCGAACTGTACCGTCTCTTCGATATGTGCGAGGCGGAGCCGGGAGAGTGGCTCGGTATCTGCCTCGATACCATGAACCTTCTCACCATGCTGGAGGATCCGGTCAGCGGTACCGGCCGGATACTGCCGTGGGTGACCTCCACCCATATCAAGGACGGAGCCCTGCAGCTGACCGATGATGGCCTGATCACCTGGCCGACAGCGGTAGGGGACGGGATCATCGATCTGACCACCATCGCGGTAATGCTCGCATCGCTCGAGCACCCGATCAATCTCTCGATCGAGGATCACGGCGGGGAATTCCTGCTGCCGGTGGGAGAGAGCCGCTTCCTTGCGGAATTTCCCGATCTCACCGGGGAGGAATACGGGCTTCTGATGGAGATGGCCGATGTGACCGATCGGAGGATCGGGGAGGGAGCGTGCGTGAAGACGCTTAGAGAGTCCTGGCCGGATGTGTGTGAGGAAAGGCTCATCCGGGACATCACCTCACTCCGGGATATCCTCCATCGTTCAAACGGGTTGGAGGGGTGACGAGATGATGGGAATGAGCCATTTCAGAAGCGGAGAGGAGTTGCTCGCTGAGGCCGGTCGCCTGGGGCTCTACCTTCCGTACCGGGAATCGATCGAACCTCTGCTCGAGCCACTCCCGATCGGGGAACAGGTGATCCCCAACCGGCTGGCGATCCACCCGATGGAGGGATTCGACTCAGAACCTGACGGCGCGCCCGGCGACCTCGCCTTCCGGCGCTATCAACGGTTCGCTGTGGGTGGCAGTGGTCTCATCTGGTTCGAGGCCGCGAGTGTCGTTCCGGAGGGCCGTTCAAATCCACGACAGCTCTATCTCCATCAGGGAACGTTCGACCGGTTCAGCCGGCTGGTCGAAGAGACCCGGGCCGCAGCAGATGGAGCTTTCGGAGCGTCCCACCGACCGTTCCTGGTACTCCAGCTCACCCATTCCGGCCGATTCAGCCGACCGGAGGGAGTACCCCGGCCCCAGGTTGCGGCTGCCAATCCCGATATCGATCACCGGTTCGAGGGGGTCACTCTCCTCGATGACGACTATCTGCGCGGACTCCAGGATCACTTCGTGGAGGCCGCCCGACTGGCCCATATGGCCGGATTCGATGCCGTGGATATCAAGGCCTGTCATGGCTATCTGGTCCATGAACTCCTGGGGGCCGGCGCCAGGGAGGAGAGTCTGTTCGGGGGGGAGGATCTGACGGCCCGGTCACGCTTTCTGATGGAGCTGGTGGATCGGATCGGCGCGGAATGCCCCGGCCTGCCGGTGGCTGTGCGCTTGAGCCTCTTCGACGGGATCGCCTGGCCGCACGGTTTCGGTGTCCCGAAGGATGGATCGATCGATTCTGATCTGACCGAACCGCTTCTGGTGACCGGGGAACTCATCGATCGGGGTTGTGTCCTGTTGAACGCGACCTCGGGCGTCCCGTCGTTCAATCCCTGGACCGGCCGACCCTACAACCGTCCCGTGTCCGGGGACCGGGAACCACCTGAGCACCCGCTGACCGGTGTGCACCGTCTCATCCGAATGACCGCCGGAGTCCAGAAGGAGGTGCCGGACCTGCCGGTGGTGGGTACCGGGTACTCGTGGCTGCGCCAGTTCTATCCTCAGGTAGCGGCAGCCGTCATCGCTGCCGGAGATGTTTCGATCGTTGGGGTCGGGCGGGGTGCCTTCGCTTATCCGGAAGCGCCGCGGGACCTCATGGAGGATGGCAGACTCGATCCCGCCAGGGTCTGTATCGCCTGTTCCGGCTGCTCCGAGCTGATCCGGAACGGTCGTCCCGGCGGATGTATCGTGCGCGATCGGGAGATATATGGTAAGGAATACCGTGAACTGCATGCCAGTCGCAGGAAGGAGAGAGGGTGAGGGAGACCGCTATTACCTATGAAGGAACCAGGTTCAGACTCATCTCGGTGAATACCCTGGTGATCGGCAGCGGCGCAGCTTCCCTGAGCGCGGCCCTCAATCTTCATGATCTCGGCCAGGAGGATGTCGCCATCGTCACCGAGGAGTGGGGAGGAGGCACTTCGAACAACGCCGGCTCCGACAAGCAGACCTACTACAAACTTTCCCTGGCGGGTGAGGTAGCCGATTCGCCTCTTCTGATGGCCGAAGATCTCTTCAACGGTGGCTCGATGCATGGCGATATCGCGCTCTGCGAGGCACAGAACTCGGTACGCGCCTTCCTCAACCTGGTGAACCTGGGAGTACCCTTTCCCCACGACCCTCATGGAGCCTTCATCGGCTACCGGACCGACCACGACCAGCGGGGAAGGGCGACCTCGGCAGGTCCGAGAACTTCCCGGATGATGTTCTCCGCCCTCGCCGCGGCGGTTAAGAAGCGGGGTCTCGAAGTGTTCGATTCCCAGCAGGTCATCGCGCTCTTCACCGAACCTGACGGGGATGACCGGCGGGTGACGGGAGCGCTCGCGCTTGACAGGAGGGCCCTCGAAGCGGGAGAACCTCCCTTCGTTCTCTTCAACGCCATCAATGTCATCATCGGGACCGGTGGACCCGGCGGGATGTACGAAACGAGTGTCTACCCCGAGGGACAGATCGGCAGCACCGGGATCGCCCTGGAGACGGGAGCGATCGCGCAGAATCTGACCGAGTCCCAGTTCGGGCTGGCATCCATCTCCTTCCGCTGGAATCTCTCGGGATCGTACCAGCAGGTGATCCCCCGCTATTTCTCAACCGACAATGAGGGTGGGGATGAGCGGGAGTTCCTCAACGACTTCTTTCCCGACATGGGTTCACTGGCCACCGCCGTGTTTCTGAAGGGATATCAGTGGCCGTTCGATCCCCGGAAGATCAGGGACCACGGCTCTTCCCTGATCGATCTGCTGGTGTACCGGGAACGGGTTGCACAGGGGCGTCGGGTGTTTCTCGATTTTACCCGGAACCCTTCCGGCTCCCCCGGTTTCGGGGAGTTCGATCTTCAGGCACTCGCGCCTGAGGCAAAGGAGTACCTTGAGCGTTCAGGGGCTGTTCAGGAGACACCGATCGATCGTCTCAGGAAGATGAACCAGCCGGCGATCCAGCTCTACCTCGACAACGGGATCGATATAGCCGCCGAACCGCTCGAGATCGCTGTCTGCGCCCAGCATAACAATGGCGGACTGGCCGGCAATCTCTGGTGGGAGTCGAACGTGCGGCACCTCTTCCCGGTGGGCGAGATCAATGGCAGTCACGGGGTCAGGAGGCCGGGCGGATCGGCGCTGAACGCCGGTCAGGTAGGTGCGCTCCGGTCGGCGCAGTATATCAGCCGCCGCTATACCGGAGAGCCCCGGACCGAGGATGCTTTCCTCGCCTCCGCGGGTCCTCGACTCAGCGAACTCCTCGCGACGGTGGCCTGTTTCACCGGGTCTGCCGGGGAGGACGCCCTCAGCGTAGAGGCTGTCGGCAGGGATATCCGGCAGAGGATGTCCAGAGTCGGGTCTCATGTGAGGGATCCCGAACTGATCGGTGAGGCAGTGGATGAGGCCTGGCATCTTTTTCATGCCATGCAGGAGAAGCTTCGCGTCGGATCAGAGTCCGAGTTGCCTGAGGCCTTCAGAAACCTCGATCTCGGTTTCACCCATGCGCTCTATCTGGAGGCGATCGCCGAATATCTCTCCCGGGGAGGCAGAAGCCGGGGGTCGTTCCTGGTGCTCGATCCCGCCGGCGAGATCCCGTGTGAAGGGCTGGAGGATGAGTGGCGGTTCACTCTCGAGGAAGAGGGCTCGTGGGTGGACACCCATATCCTGGAAGTGTCGTGTGATCCTGATGGTGGGGTGGTGAAAGAGTGGATCGATGTCAGACCGATACCACGGGAGGACCTCTGGTTCGAGCAGGTGTGGAAATCGTTCAGGAATGATGATGTCATCAGATGAAGAGTGTGGAAAAGAGGGGACTCATGGATAACCGTCCGGTAGCCGTCGTGACCGGCGCCAGTCGGGGGATCGGTCGGGCCATTGCCCTCGACCTCGCCGGAGCAGGATTCGATATCGCGGGTATCGACCTCGCGCTCAAGACGACCCCGGAAAGGGCAGGGCTCGATGGACTGGCCGTTGAGCTTGCCGACCTGGGTGCCGCCTTCCTGCCGATCGAAGCCGATATCAGTCTGCTGGAGGGGCACGGGAAGATCGTCACCGATATCGAGGAAGCCTTCGGGAGGATCGACACCCTGGTGAATAACGCCGGAATCGCTCCCCTCGAACGGAGGGATGTGCTCGAGACGACTCCGGAGAGCTTCGATGAGGTACTGTCAGTCAATCTGCGCGGGACCTTCTTCCTTACCCAGGCCATCGCCGGCAGGATGATCGAGACAGCTGAGGCTGGGGATGGATTCTCCTCCATCATCTTCATCACTTCGATCTCGGCCGAGGTCTCCTCGGTGAACCGTGTGGAGTACTGCGTGTCGAAGGCGGGTTTGAGCATGGTCTCCACTGTGTTTGCAGACCGGCTCGCCGAACATGGTATCCGTGTATACGAGGTGCGACCGGGGATCATCGAGACTGATATGACGGCCCTGGTGAAGGAGAAATACGATCGGCTCATCGACGGGGGAGCGGTACCCCTCGGCCGTTGGGGACAGCCGGACGACATCGCGCGTGTGGTCACCTCGCTCGCTTGTGCCGATCTCGGATACTCGACCGGGACAGTCATTGACGCGAGCGGCGGGATGAACATCAGGAGCCTTTGAAGGGACCTCTCTCATGAAAGCGACCGAACGACTCTTCAGACAGATGAAAGAGGGCCAGCTTGTCGCGCTCCTCACCCCCTCTGTTCCTGATGACTGCCTGACGGCATATGATCTGTGCCGGGATGAAGGGATCACCCTGGAAGTCGCCTTCCGGTCTGAGCATGCTGCCGCCGGGATCGCCCTCGTCAGGGAGAAGTACCAGGAAGCGCTGATCCTGGCCGGGACCGTCATGACGACCGGTCAGGCAGAAGCGGCCATTTCATCTGGCGCCTCAGGGATCGTATCAGCCGACTTCATCCCTGCCGTGGTGGATGTGTGTGTCGAGCACGACCTCATGTGTGTGCCGGGAGGACTCTCCGACGCTGGGAAACAACTGGTCCACAAGGCTGATGGGTACGGTTGTTCCCTCGATGAACTGAAGGAACGGTATCCGTACCAGTGGATCTACAAACTCTTCCCGGCCTTCACAGAAGGGTCGTCCGCCCTCCATCTCCCACAGGCATGGCGGGGACCATGGCGGGATCTTGCAATCGTCTACACCGGCGGCATCTCGATCGATACCCTGCCGCGCGCTCTCGAAGTCGATCCCGAAGGCATCTTCTGCGCCTCGGCTCTGATGAAGAACCTTGACGACAGGGAAGGGACAGCGGCAGAGATCAGGAAATGGAAGGAGATCGTGACCGGCGGTTCCCGGTCGGATGTGCCTGTCCAGGTTCTTTCGACTCCGGGATCCGAGCGGGAGAAGGAAAAAACAGCGGGGAAGGGAGAAGGAGCCGGAAGCGCGGTCGTGACCTTCGGGGAGCTGATGATGCGCCTCTCTCCACCGTCGGGTGTCAGACTCAGGAATGCGGGGGAGTTCGCTGTGCACTTCGGCGGCGCGGCGGCGAACGTAGCCGTTTCACTGGCACGGTTCGGCCATTCGGCTGAATTCGTGAGCCTGCTGCCGGAGAACGACTCGGGTGAGAATGCCCTTCGCGCACTCCGTGAACAGGGAGTGGGAACCGGCAGGATTGTCCGGAAAGGGACCCGGCTCGGAATATACTTCCTGGAACACGGCTCCGGGCCACGGCCTTCGAAGGTGGTCTACGATCGAGCCGGATCCTCCTTTTCGAAAGTGGAGCCCCAGGACATCGATTGGGACGTAGCGCTGGAAGGCGTGGAGTGGTTCCACTGGACCGGTATCACACCAGCTCTTGGTGCAGACGTGACCGCGACTCTCCTGGCCGGCCTGGAAGTGGCCCGTGAGCGTGGGATCAAAGTGAGCGCCGATCTCAACTACCGGAGCCGGCTGTGGAGTACCGAAGATGCGGAACGGGTGATGACCGGATTGATGCCGTTCGTCGATCTCCTGATCTCCAATGAGGAGGACCCGGCGAAGGTGTTCGGGATCGAGATCTCCGAAACCGATGTCGAGAGCGGCGATCTGGATGTGAAGGGATATGAAATGGCGGCCAGGGAACTGAAGGAGAGGTTCGGCCTCGAACAGGTGGCCATCACCCTCCGGGAGAGCATCTCGGCCTCGGAGAACAACTGGTCGGCCTGCCTGCTTGAGGGAGAGGATTTCCATCTCAGCCCGGTCTACCATGTGCCGATCATCGACCGGGTCGGGGCAGGGGACGCCTTCGCGGCCGGACTCATCCATGGGCATCTCACCGGAATGGAGATCCCGGAGGCCCTCAACTTAGCAGTGGCGGCCTCCTGCCTGAAACATTCGATCTACGGCGACTTCAACCTGGTGGATATTGCCGAGGTAGAGCGTCTGGCAGGCGGTTCTACCAGCGGCAGGGTCATGCGATGAACCAGGCTCTGCCTCGCTGAGTGCACCGCTCCAGAATTTTGCGGTGTACTGCGTTTCAGACCAGAGGGGATGTCACGATGATCGACTTCGAAGAGCATTTCTACAGTGATGATCCCGCTGATGGCCATCCCGATGTCCGCACGAGACTGAACGAAGCCTGTTACTTCTTCCTCGGGAACGGTCTCATCCAGGGTGCGATCCAGTTCGCTCCGGGTGGAGATGGATCACCGTACGGCCTGCTGGTGATGGATCCTGAGCACCTGAGCCCCAAGCGGGCGGCACTCACGCTCGATCACGAGACCGGACTCGCTTCGACGATGCTCTCTGTCAGGGCGCCGGGATCAGACCGGTCGATTTACCCCCAGGATGTTTCGGCCGAGTGGACCCGGGAGCTGGGTGATCCCGCTGTCCGTGTCAGATGGAAGGGAGAGGGATTCGAAGCAGAGGAGCTGTTCTCCTGTCCAGCTTCTGACAGAGCCGAACTGCGCCGGAGGATCAGACTCTCCTGTGAACCAGGCGTGTCGGGAAGTTTCAGGCTGATGACCGGCGTTCCAGATGAACACCACGAGCTGTCGCTTCAGGATCTGTCCATTCCAGAGCTGTCGATTCCAGTCAGAGAAGAAGGTGAAGCGGAGATCACTCTCTCCTATCACCTGGTCGCAGAGTCACCCCGGATAGTAATGAAGGTGGTGGATTCCGGCGATCCGGCGGCAGAGGGCCCGCCTCTCCGGCTGTCCGGTTCGACAGTGAGGACCGGGTATCGACTCCTCGACCGTTTTTTCAGATCATCCTGTGATCAGCTTCCGGCAGTCATCTCACAGAACGGCGTCGCAGATGCCAGTATCTGGCAGTACAACCGCGAGTGGGTCAGGGATCATTCGGCCATGGCAGTCGGTCTCGTCCTTTCCGGCCATCATGCGCTCGCCCATACACTGCTCGACCGGCTGCTGACCGAATTTGTGAGCGACGAGGGGGATGCCGTCGATTCGAGCGAACGGAGATCGCCTGATGAGGTGGAGCTCGACCAGAACGGGGAGCTCCTCCATGCGCTCGAGACGTATGTTCACTGGACTGGTGACACGTCCCTGCTCGACCGCCACTGGGAGAGAGTGGTCGCGGTCGCCGACTACCCGTTCCGGCCCGAATTCCTGGTCGACCCGCCCGGCATGTTCGCCAACCGGCGGGAGTACTGGGAACGGCATTCAGCGCATGGGATCGAGACCGGATTCGAACTGGCCTACCAGTTCTGGAACATCATCGGCCTCTCCTCGGCTGCGAGCCTCGCTCGTGCGAAGGGCGAGGATGAGGTCGCGGCGGCCTGGGATGAACGGTCCGCCAGTCTCAGACGCGCCTTCCTCGAGGATCCCGTCCATGCCATGTGTGATGAACGGGGGCTCGTCAAGCGTAGGGGACTCGACGGCCAGGTACAGGAGACGATCGAACCGCTGGAGGAAGCCATGCTTCCGCGTGGCACCGGCCTGCTTTTACCGGGCGTACATGAGCTCAACCCTGACACCTCTGCCGCTCTCCCGATCGCGATGGGAGTCGTGGATCCTTTTTCCCCTCTGGCCTCGACCACGATGGAGGGATTCGAGCTTCTGTGGGACCAGGGATGGAGCGGGGGTGGGTACGGGCGTTACAACATCACCTCCGAGGCGGACCAGCCCGGCAGCTGGCCTTTCCCATCACTCTTCGTGGCCCGTGCGGCGATGGAGACCGGTGACCTGGACAAAGTTGTGAGGATCATCGAGTGGCTCGACACGATCCCCGGCTCCCGTTCCGGAGCGTGGTTCGAGAATTATGGGGAACGTGTCTCTCCGCCATACCCGCAGGTGGGTGTGCCTCCCTGGATGTGGGCAGAAGTCATCATGCTGGTCGTTCATCACATCATCGGTGTGCGCCCTGCAGAGAAGGGTGTGCTGATCCAGCCCCGGCTGCTTCCGGAGATGGATGAGATCGACGCCCGTCTGCGAATCAAGGGACACAACTTCCAGCTTCATGTCACGAGGGATAGGCATGCGGACTCGATTGCGATCGAATCCGATGCGGAGGTGATCGAAACATCTGCCGGCAGCGTACTCATCGCTCGACCTGAAGGAGACATCTCGATGGATGTCCGGATACCGTGATGCCTGACAAGAAGCTGATACTGGTCTGCAACGCGCACCTCGATCCTGTCTGGCTCTGGGAGTGGGAGGAGGGACTGGCCGAGACCCTCTCCACCTTCCGGACCGCCGCGAGATTCTGCGAGGAGTTCGAGGGATTTGTCTTCTGCCATAACGAGGCGCTCCTCTATCAGTGGGTAGAGGAGTACGAACCTGTTCTCTTCGAGCGGATCAGGGGCCTGGTGGAGGCGAAGCGGTGGCATGTCATGGGCGGCTGGTACGTGCAGCCCGACTGCAACCTCCCTTCGGGGGAATCACTGGTCAGGCAGATCGTGGTCGGCAAGCGATACTTCCTCCAGAAGCTTGCCACCGAGCCGCGGACCGCGGTGAACCTCGATCCGTTCGGCCACACCCGCGGACTCGTCCAGATACTGAAACGCTCAGGGTATTCTTCATATCTCTTCTGTCGCCCGAAACCGGGTGAGGTCGATCTGCCGGGCGAGGACTTCGTCTGGGTGGGGTATGATGGCTCCGAGATACTGGCTCACGTTGCTTCGGAACACTACAACTCTGAGCGGGGCAGGGTAGGAGAGAAGATCGCCGAGTGGCTGGAGAAGAACGGTGAACAGGAGGTCGGTCTCCTGCTCTGGGGTATCGGGAACCATGGAGGAGGGCCCTCCCGGGAAGATCTCACTCTGATCGCCGAACTCCAGGGGTCCGGAACGGATCGGGATATCGTCCACGGTCGACCGGAAGAGTATTTCTCCGCGCTGGAAGCGTTCCGATCCCGGCTGCCGAGGCACGAGCGGGACCTGAATCCGTGGGCCGTCGGTTGCTACACTTCGATGGCACTCATCAAACAGAAGCACCGCCGACTCGAGAACCGGTATCTCACAACGGAGAAGATCGCTACCCACGCTGCCCTCCAGGGGTTGTTGGAGTACCCCCGCGAGGATCTGCGGTCGGCGCTCGAAGACATGCTTTTCTGCGCCTTCCATGACATCCTGCCCGGATCATCCATTGCGGAGGTGGAAGCGTACGCCCTTCAGAAGATGGACCACGCTCTCGAGATCCTCTCCCGGATCCACAGCCGGTCCTTCTTAGCCCTCATCTCCGGTGAACGGGAAGCAGAAGATGGCGAATACCCCATCTTCGTCTGGAATCCCCATCCATTTGAAGTCGAACAGATGGTGGTCTGCGAATTCCAACCGCCTGAGCCCAATCACGACCGATCGGTGTTCATGATGCCTGAACTTACCGATATGGATGGACGACCGGTCCCGCTCCAGCTCGAGAAGGAGAGCTGCAACATCCAGACCGATCAGCGGAAACGGATCGTCTTCAGGAACAGACTCGCACCCTCATCGATGACCAGGTTCTCCTGCAGGCTTGTGCCGTCCACTCCGCCGGGTTCTCCAGCACCCGGGGCGCCTGATAGCGGAAAGAACAGCCCGATCACACTCCGTTCGGAGCAGACC
>JALGVQ010000311.1 GCA_025774615.1 bacterium | reverse complement strand
TCTTGAAACCAACCAGACAGCCTTCACACGCGGATGCAACTTCTTCCTCGGCCGTGATCATCCCGGTACCTACGCAGCACTCTATCTGAATGATACATACAGCATGATCAATTTCGTGGTTTCCCAGGGACTCTACTACAGCAGGCTTCTCGAACCGGGGCTTCAGAATCTCACCCAGGATGACGCCGGATCCCGGCGCCTCGATCGTCTGTTGCGTGAAATCTACCGATCGGTTGATTTCTTCAGTGTGGAATCCCGGGGAGTTCCCATTGATACGCTCTATCTTGTAAATGGTGGTCTGGCGGCTGATCCTGGTATCTCACACAGGATACAGAAGTTCCTCTCTGAGCGTCTTTCGGTGAATGTGCAGAGTCTGCACGAAGTCGCCGAAGAGAACGACCGGATCGCCCTGCCGGCTGGAACCCTTGCGGGAACACTGATCCTGCCGATAGGCCTTGCTCTGCGCAGCCATGGGGAGATGGGCGTATGAGTAAGCCTGTAAAGGTGATACGCGGCGCGAATTTCGCCTACCCCTGGTCGGAGAGAGCTGACTTCTACTCCCCGAAGATGGTCCGGCTCATGATCGGTGTCAGTGCCCTGCTGGTGCTGGCCCTCGTCGCGCTCCCGTTCGTTCTGAAGAACCTGGAGAGAGGGATCCTCTTTGAGCGAGGGATGGTGAACGCGAACGCGAATGTTCTGCGGATACAGGTGGAGGCTGCAGCGCCGATGCTGCAGACGAAGACGCTTCTCGACAGCATCATGGCCGACCTGGTTACACGGGTCGATCTCCGTCAGCAGATCGTCAAGGCCGATTACCCGGCCGACCTGCTTCTGCTCCATCTCTCGGAAATCGTGCCTGGCGGGATCATCTTGACGAATCTGACTGTTCAGCCGCCGGCCACTCGTGCAGTAGGCCGACCCGGGACGGTCACGCAGGGTGAGGAGATCCCCGAGGAGATCCTGAACAGTTACACACTCACGATCAACGGAACCGCACAGAGCGCGGATACGTTCAACACATTCTATGAAGCGGTCGAACAATCCCCTCTCTTCTGGAGACCGGTGCAAACCTTCAGACCAGTTGAGACAAATATCTCATTCACGATCACCTGTCGGTTGCCGGGTTCAGGTGTCGAGATCACCGGGGAGGGTGGATGATGTTCGAAACCCTCGCCCGGCCGCTACCGAAGAAGCAGATCAGCAGACTCCTCTTTATCGATCTGGCGGTGATCCTGGTGCTGATTGTCTTCCCCGTCCGCTCCGGCTGGATTGCCTGGACCAATGCGAAGGTGGCTCTGCTGGAACAGGAGGTCTTACAGGGTGGATATGCTTTTGATCTTGCTCAGGCAACGCAGGCCGGACGCAACCGTCCACTGATTGTCGGAGAGATCAGGGCGGCATCAACGATGTTGTCAGAGGGATCTCAGTCTCTCAGGTCACCGGGAGAGGTGGCGTCGATCCTGGAGGAGGTCAGGGATCTGGCGAGAAGGATGAGTCTGGATGGTGTCACGGTAGCGCCGCGCAATCTGAACCCGCAGACCGGATTCCAGCTTCACGAAATGGTCATCTCGGCAGTGGGCACCTACAAGGAACACCTGAGTTTCATCCATGCTCTGCGGAATCATACGAGCCTCTTCATGATCTCCGGCCTGACCCTGAGGATAGAGACGGAAGATCCGCGCACTCCGCAGCTCAGGATGGAACTCGGACTGCGAACCGTCCTGGTGGAGGATCTGATCCCCCTTGAGGAGATCAACCGGATCGTCGCTGAACAGTCTGCCGGTGTTCCACCCGACAGTACTGTCGTCACACCTGATAGTGGTGAAGAAGGTGGTTCCGGGCCGGAGGGTATCGACCGATGACCAAGACTCAGAGGGAACTGCTGATCCTGGTCGGGATCCTTGTCGTAATCGCGGTGATCCTCTTTCTCCGTTCAGGCGGTGGGGACGATACGCCGACAGCTCCGGTTACTGACGTGCCATCTTCCGGTCAGACGGTGACACCCGGAACAGACGACCCTCAGACCCTGCTCATCACCCAGGCTCCGATGGAGATGCTGAATCCGATGCTCACCGACAGCGCGGTCACAGCAAGGATAGCAGCAGGTGCCATCAGTGATCCCTTCGCCTCCAATCGCCGAACCAGTTCAGGAACTCCAACTCGCCAGCCGGCACGTCAACCTGATCCGGTCCGCCGTGATCCGACACTGCAGGAGACCTTCCTCCCTGAGTGGCCTGATGGTGTCACGTACCAGGCTTTGTTACCCAGGATCGATGCTCCCGGTGAGTATTCGGTCCAGTTCAACGGCCAGTCAGTGAGAGTCGGTGGGCAGATTACAGGAACCAGGTGGAACAACATAGCGGGAACAGAATGGGTATTGAGAGAAGCAAGCAGACTCGTGATCGTGATCAGGAGGGAAGTGCACACCTCCACCCGATGGGAGATCACATGGTACAGACATGTCCGCATGCAGTCGATGGAGGACGAACGATGAACCTCCGGGACGAAGGAGAAACCATGCGAAAACGGCTGCCTTATGCCGTGTTGCTGCTGTCGCTTTGTCTGATCGCGTCAGCACCTGAACCAACCCATGCTCAGGCTGTCGATCTGACAACACAGATAATCCCTGAGCTGATCCTGGTGGATGAGTCGCTCCAGGAAGCACTTTTTGCGATCATCCGGGGTACGGGACTTAGCC
>JALGVQ010000092.1 GCA_025774615.1 bacterium | reverse complement strand
GTCGTGGAACCTGAACTGAATCTGCGTGGCTCCAGAGTCGAGGAAGCAATGAAGCAACTTCCGCGATTTCTCACTGATGCGGCCCGTCAGGGGATAGGACGTGTCAAGATCATCCACGGCAAGGGGATGAGGAGCCCCGACGGATTCTCAGTCGTCCGGGACTCCGTTATACGATATCTTGAAACGGCGCTCAAAGAAGGTGCGATCCGGGACTTCCGCCTCGGCAACGTCGGGGAGGGGGGATCCGGAGTCACGATCGTCTGGCTATAAAAATGACCGAAGGGTTTGAAAAGATCTGAAGTCGGTCCGTATCTGAAAGTGTGATCGAGGACATTCATGGTAGCTGAGGTCGAACGGGAACTGCTCAGAAAATGCCGGGCGGGTAACTGGGAGGCATATGAGCCGATTGTGCGCGCCTATGAGGGTCGACTCTTCGGTCTGGCGCTCGGGATCGTGCATAACGGGGATGACGCGCGCGACCTGGTTCAGGACTCGTTCGTTCGGGCGTTCAAGTCTCTTGAGCTGTATGACTCTGATCGCCCATTCATCGCCTGGATCCTTGGTGTGTGCCGGAACCTGTGCATCGATTTTCTGAGGCGTCGTAAATTCAGCTACTCCCTCGATGCTGATGGTGAGGGACAACCGATCCAGGTACCTGACCAGCGTGCCCGTACCGATCGGGAGGCAGTGGATGGTGAAACACGAACCCTGATCTGGGAGGCGCTCGGCGGCCTCAGTGAAGATCACAGGGAGGTCCTTGTTCTGAAAGACATGCAGGAACTTGAATACTGTGAGATAGCACAGATTCTGAATGTACCGCAGGGGACCGTAGCCAGCCGTGTGTACTATGCGCGGCGCGCGCTCCGGGAATCTCTTGAGAACATGGGAGTCGATTACCCATGATACCACCACATGACAATTCAGGAGTCATTCCGACCGCTGGGGAGGGCTGCAGCGACTACCAGGAGGACCTGGTCCGTTTCGTGGATGGAGAGCTGCAAGGTACGGATCTGAGGAGGTTCGAACAGCATCTGGAGACGTGTACGGAATGCCGGCGGGAGGTCAGCGTTTTTCAATCTCTGAAAGGAGAACTCCAGGCAATGGGGATGAAGCAACCAGAGATCCCGGGGGGGAGTGTGTGGAATGACGTGAACAGGAAAGTGGCTCGCCCGATCGGCTGGATATTCACGATCACCGGATTCATCATGTATCTGGTATACGCCATATATACATTCGTCACGTCATCGGGTAACCTGTTCGAGAAACTGATGATCGGCCTGCTGGTGGTCGGTTTCGTCGTGCTTCTCGCGACGGTTGCCTGGGAACGGATCGTAGATTACCGGACAGATCCATATAAGGGAGTAGAGAAATGATCGTCACCACATCCGAGAACATTGCCGGCAAGAAGGTCATCAGGACTCTCGGACTTGTTCGCGGGAGCACCATCCGTGCCCGCCATATCGGTAAAGATATCCTTGCCGGACTGCGGGGAGTGGTGGGTGGCGAAGTAACCGAGTACACGAAGATGATGGCTGAATCACGGGAACAGGCGATCGACCGCATGCTTGAAGAGGCTCATACACTGGGTGCAAATGCCGTCGTTTCGGTCCGGTTCATGACGAGCATGGTCATGTCGACTGCCGCGGAAATCCTCTGTTTCGGGACTGCTGTGGTTGTGGAAGAGGAACGATAGAGAAAAGGATCCAGGGAGCCTGTCAGGGGGTCAGATACTCTTCGCTCTCCCGGGCGAGGAACGACCCGACTTCACGTTCGAGAATCAGTCTTCCGAGTTCGAGCGGTTGGGCAAGCAGCGCCCGAGCCGACAGTATCCCGCTCTCCATATCGAGAAAAACCATCAATCCCGGATCAGTGGCCCACTGTTCGAAGTGATCCCCTCCGTGTGAGGATCGCACCCGATACACCAGTGACCAGATAAGATCTTCCACTCGCTGCTTCTCTGAAGGACGCAGTCTCTTTCTGGCATCCGGCAGGAACCTGAGCGTCCAGCCGGGACCTGATCGCGGGAGGGAGACGGATTCATCATCAATCAGTTCATTCATCCGATCGATCTTCTCAGACACGGCCACCGGGTCGATGATCTCGAAAAAGGGACTCATGTCGAGGTTGTGTTCGACCGCTTCGGAATCGGAGACCATATACCTGATTTCTCCACCGTCAACCGCGTAGGGGTTCATCCCGGCAGTCAGAGAGTCCTCCTCCAGCGGCAGGAGCGCTTCGATCGCGGCGCGCAGGATCAGGTCGCCCCGCACCCTCAGGAGGCGGATCATCTGCTCCGTGGTTCCCGGTCCCTCAAGGGAAACAGGGAAGAAAGGAGCAAGAACACTGTAAGCCGCGTCGAGATTACTCACATCCGGAAGAAGCGGGATCACAAGCGGCCGGTGGGTCGGATACGAGATCTCTCCGAAGGGGATGAATCTGCCGATCACCAGGTCGGTCTGTTCGGTGTCGGATGGAAGGAATGACCGTGGGACCCTGTGGAACGTTTTCTCGAAGGGGGGGAGTCTCAGATCGACCAGACCGCACTCATCGTCCGGCAATGGTGATGCTATCTGGAACAATCCCTCGTACGACTCCAGAAGCGATCTGATCGTCTGCCCGCCTCCAGGAAGCCGTTCCCCAGTCCGCATCTTCTCTTCCATGAGGTAAGAGATGGAGGATGTGCCGGTGAGTGTGAATCCATCGTATAACACGCCCTCGAGCCAGAGATGGGAGGTCCACTCGTCCCACTCCTCATATTCCTGGGCCATCCTGCCCTGTTCATCATCCCGGTACTGTTCCTCCCAGAGCAGATCACTGTAAGCCTGAAACACCTCGCTGTGTGACGTGGTGTTTCTCCACTGCTCCACTCGGCCAACCGCTCGATTCAGTTTCTCGAGTTTCAGCCGGCAGCACCTGCCGAACGATTCATCGCTTCCACAGATACAGGGAGCGTCACTCGCTGTTTCCGGAAAGGGGATATTCGGGGATCGTGGTTCCATTGCGGCCGTAATATGCAGATTGTATCCATACCGGTGCAAGAGCACAGGAGCATTATGTTGCTTCAGTGGCTATGGAACTTTTGTGGTGAGCCCCCTGGGTATTCGGACCGTTCCCGTCCGGAACCCATTCAGGTAGAGGTGCCGGGGCTCCTCCTGTCCCTCCCAGGTCAGGGTATAGATGTCGAGCATGCCTTTGTCGAGAGGGGCGCCGTACATCTGGAATGGACAACAGGTACCGATCCGTTCATAGAAGATAGTTTCACCCTGTGGTCCCCAGAGAGAGTTGAGATATCGTACCTGCGACGCCAGTCGATCATCCCCTGGAGGTTCGGCATCGAATCCGCCCAGCTCCACGGGTCTCCTGGCGCTCCACCCGTATCGGGGATCGGTGGAGGTCTCTTCCAGGTTGCGAACAGGCCCGTGGCCGCTCTCACCGAACGGCCAACCCTGGCCATCTCTGGTTGCTTCTACGAGGAGCGGGGGGGTGGACCAGGCAGACGATCCGGCACATGTTGTAAGGAGAAGCATCAGAATCACAGCCGGAACCACTGTGATACAGGTGGTGTATCTTGCCGATCTCATCAACACCCTGTTTTTCTCATGAATCTCTTTTACCTTCTTTGACGTCGGAATCACGTGCTATCCTGTTCTATCCAAAGAGCCTGACAGGTCTCTTCCATGCAAGGAGTCAACGATATGAGTCAACCGGCCTCGACCTACAACAGCTCTGGGGGCGCATCCGGGGGAAATGGAGATGGAATTCCGGTCGGTGCGGGATTGCGCATCCTGATGGGGATTGGATTTCTGGCCGTCGGGCTGGTCCAGGGATTCGGGATCATCACAGCGGAGGATCTGGCCGGAACGTCTGCGGTGATTGATGGTCTGGCATTTTTCCTTCTCGCGGGAACCGGTGTCACCATGCTGATGGACCGGTTCTATTCGCTCTACCTGCTGCTGCTCTGGGCCATACTCGGTGTTGCCGGGGGAATCTTCAGTGAGGGGCCCGTGGCTCTTCCTGCCCTCTTCGCCCAGATCATGGTCGCCATAGTCGCTCTCGCAGCGATAGGTCAGCGGGGAGCAACCATGCGGGCGAAAGCCGGAGGTGTCTGAGGCGAAGATTGCTGCATGATATGACACCTGTCTGATTCTATTCGACAAATCAGACAGGTGATGGTAAGAACAATACTGGTGCCGGATAAATATTGACAAAGGGAGCTGGTACAGACCGGCTTCTGCGTTAACAGGCTCAAGACGGGTCGGGCTCGCCGCGCCCCTTTCCCGAGTCGTGGCGACCGTCGGAGCACACTGTAGTTTGTCCGGCACCGGTATTTTTTCGAATCGAGGGCCTTCGTTCATGGAACGGAGGCCCTTTTTCTGGAGAGTCAACCCTTTGGAACTGCCTCATAGAGTGTCGACAGGGCGCTGCCTGAATTGCCGCTCAGGAAGAGGACATGAGGTACGTCGAGCGCGTCCACTACCACAGTGAATCCGTGCATACGGTTCTGAATTCCCAATATCACCGAATCCTGGAGAATGGCATCAGCGTCCCAGTTGATGTTATAGATATCTGGTGCGCGTGTGCACAGAACCAGGTCGAAACGATCGGACGAGCGGAATTTTCCGCAGACGACATACGGTCTGTCATCAGCCGTGAAAGCAGCCGAAGAATGTCCCAGGAAGGTATCGTGGACCGGGATCGATTCCGGTACGTCGAGGCCGACCTCGGAATCCCAGAACACAAGGATATCGATATCACTGAGCGGTCCGAGGATGTGCGCGCGGTCACTCGCCAGCGCGAGCGACAGGAATTCCGTCGTTCTTGATATCGATTCGGTTCTCACAGAGTCCGGGGCGCTGTATCTCAGGCTTGCCGTGCCACCTGAGAGGGGACGGAAGACAAGGTACTCCTCGCCTGTTCCGGTGATCGCGTAGTCCAGTACTTTTGAATTGGCGCTCGCTTCACTCAGGGAGACAAGAGCCCATCCTGTATCTGCCATGGTTGCCCGGAAAAGACCTTCATCCCTGGCCCGCAACATGATGACTGGCTGCCCCGCGTTGTTCACAGCGAGTGCAGCGCTGCTTGAATCCCACACGGTGTCTTCATAGTTCGGTATCGAGTAGGTGGCATCCATGCCTCCGCCGACCCGGAAGAGTCTTAGGCCCTCGGAAAGATGGGAAGCCAGCACCCACCAGGAGCCGTTGGCGGGGGAGATATCCACAGTAGTTGTTCGTAAGCCATCACCGGAGAGTGTGCCGATCTCACTCCAGGCCCCTGCACTCCCCTCCATTATGGTGATCTCCCATCCTGCGGAGGTGACGGCGGCACCAATCCGGCCATCCGAAGCGGAAGCAGAGGTGACCTTCATGATCGATTCTGAATCGATGACGACCTGGAAGGTGAATGCCTCATCATTGAACACGGCATCGCGATCGGGATTAAATGGATCACGCGTACAGCCTGTCGTCACAACAATGATGAGAGCGGTCACCAACAGGCATCCGGCACTTTTCCTGGCTGTTATCGTCTTGCGATACATGAAAACTCCTTCTCAGGATCCACCATCGGGATCGTCGGTCCAGATGTCCAGCAGGTGGTGCTCGAATATCGGCAGACCACCTGAGGAACCGATCACTTTTCCACTGGTCAGGATTACGTGAACCCTTCCGGCAGGTTCACGAACAAGCCTGACGTGGAATGGGTTAAAGGTATCCAGACTCAGGTCCCTTGCCACGATCGAGCGGCTCCATTTCCCATCGATCTGCAAGTGGGCGTACCACACCTCAAAATACTCACCCCAGTACGGTCCCAGGATGTACAGGATACCGGGAAATCCCTTTTCATCGAGGATCATGTCCAGATTATGCCAGTGGAGATTCTCGTTGTCGACAACCTCCCGGGCATGCCAGGAATATGATCCCTCTACGGCGTTGAATATCTCTTCAGCGACCCGTATGCGATAGAGCAGATGAGTCGCCAGCACACTGCTTTCATCGGCACGCAGTCCGATGCGATATGGCGGATCATCCGGGATCTGCAATCGTTCTTCCCAGCGGGTTGCGTTGGCCTTCCGTCGAAAATACCAGCCGATCCCTGTCGCAGTGAATACGATATGCTCGTCACCGCTGGCACCGATCACCAGTTCGATCGGGCCCTCCGTCGAGATGCTCTTGTCGATATAGTCGAGTTCCCAGCCGGTGGAGGTCTCACGGAACATCCATAAATTCCGGGGGTCAACATCACGGACAACCGCTCTGAGCAGATCATCCGGTCCATATGCCAGATAGATCGAATCGTGTGACCATGTGGCCGGTCTGGTTCCCCTGATGAGATCGGCATCGAGTTCTGTAAGAGGGTCGAAAGGGGTGAATGCCGGATCGACGGTAGCGATATGAATATCGGAATCGGAATAGTACATCACGGCAATCGTTCCATCTGTTCTCACTGTAATCCGTGTAGACTCTGCCGTCGGTGGTCCGATCACCTGCGGTCCATCCACATGTACCCACTCGTCTCCCGATTGAAAGCTGGTCCGCACATTCGTGTTGTTATGGATGTAGGAGAGGGAAACTGAACCTGAAGGTGAAACTGCAGCATCGAGTCCGGAGATTTCTCCGGTCGTGATCACATCTGAGGTCCAGTTGAATTGGCCCCCGATGGGTTCAGGGTCCGACCCCAGCAGCAGATCACATCCATTGAACAGGAGTAATGCAACCGGTAGTAACAGCAGAACTACCCTGCTTCCACGTATCACCGTGCACCTTGTCCGCTGAGTATTAATCATCAGATCCGAATGAACTCCCCCCCATATCAGTACGAATAATAGACGGTAGTGGTTCGTTCTCTGTCCACATTACACTACCTGTAGTACTGTAACCCTGCATATCAAACGGCTCGCGTTTGCCAGTTGCCATGAGGCAGGTTACTATCTGTCAGTGTATGATGAGCAGAGAATAATATCTTTCTTCTGTTTGCGGGAACGGAAACAGGGAGTTATTGCCACATGGATCCGGAAGGACGGCGACAGAGATCGTCATGAAAGAGGAACAGGAAACTCAGTTGGAAGGGGTTGCAGTTCAAACGGGAGTGCCGAGCGCGCTTAGTGCTCTTCAGCCGGTTATTCTACGGCTTCTTTCGGAAATCCGTGGTGCTTCGGCAGCCTCCGAAGTGGTGCTGCTTTTCGAGGATCCGAGCAAAGCCGACCATATCCTGATGTTGATAGAGGCCGCTTCAGGCAACGGGACGGCAGAGACGGAGTCCGATCTCACCCTCCCCACGTGGACGAGCCTGAGATCAGAGATGCCTGACACTGGTCCGTCGCCCGTGCGACTGGCCGAAACGTACCAGGAGATCTGGACCTCGGCAGATCTGAAGCCTCCCGAAGAAGCGCTCTGGGTACCACTACGATTCGAGGAACAGTTTCTGGGCGGCATTCTGCTCTCCGGCAAGACGATTGGAACCGAACTCTCAGCCTCCGCGATGGTGGAGGTCGGGTCAGCTGCCAACCACCTGGCCAGCTTGCTGAGTCAGGTTGTCCGGCTGGAGAGAGAGAATGAGAAGCTGATCCAGCTGATCCACATGCTCCAGGTTACGCGTACCCTCATGCGCGAATCGGAAGCAGGGCATCTGCTGAACATGATCCTGAATACGCTCACCCGGATTGTGGGTAATAACCGGCTGGCCCTGTTCCCCACCACAGTGCTGGGCAAGCCGAGAACCTTCACCAGGCATGTAGACACAACTGAGGCATCTGAGCTGCATCAGCTCGTCCTTTCCCATCTCAATCCCCGGATCGAGAACCAGGTTCAGGGAAGACAGGCCAGCAGCGAAGTATCAGAGATATTCCCCGAGAAGGAATTCTCTTCGTTCCAGAGCATGACTCCGTGGGTGCTGAGGGATGCGGGTCGCACCTACCTGGGCACCCTCTATCTCTTCGACAACGATCCTGCCCAGGAGGATACCCTCAGTCATGCGGTGATCCGAACCATCATCGTGGAATTGGAACGGACCCTCCGGCGCTACCTGCTGGAGGATGATGCCGCGCACGCGATATCTGAACTCCCCTACCGGATATGGTCACGTGAATACTGGCTCCACCGATTCGAGGAGGAGATCAGCCTGACCGGGCGCAGGGGCACACGGGTCACCTGTGGTGTTCTCGAACTCCTCGATTATGATCAGTTGCGTACCGAGATGGATGAACTGCTCCTGAACGAGAGCGTGCTGACCCTGGTGCAGATGATCAAGGCTTCGGTCAGAGAGACAGACCTGATCTGTCGTCTCGACCGGAATCACTTCGGACTTCTCTTTCTCGACGCGGCCAAAGACAATGTTCTGCCCGCGCTCGAACGAGTTGCTGCCCAGACCCAGAGAATGGGTGGGGATAGATCGCCGACAACCGGGATTACTTTTGTCTCCGGTCTGGCGGAATTCCCGTGGGATGGTGAAGGTGTGCCCACACTGTTGCGCAAGGCGTGGACGGCTGCCGTCATTGCCAGGTCGAAGGGACCGTTCAACCTGGACCTCTATGATGATGAGGAGGCACGCCGGTTCCTGCAGAAGAACACCGATATCCGTGAAGAGATCACCGTTCACCTGGAACTGCTCGGCAGCCTTGAACTTGCCACTTTCACTGAAACTCTTCCACCGACTCAACCTGAAGAGCGCTAACAGATGAATCGGACTGCCTTTGATCCGCATGATGTTCGCGGAGATTTCCCCATTCTGTCACGCCGGATACATGGCACGCCTCTGGTCTATCTGGACAGCGCAGCCACGAGTCAGAAGCCGAAGCGGGTACTGGATACGCTTGCCACGTTCTATGAAACCAGTAATGCGAACGTTCACCGGGCGATCCACCATCTGGGTGAAGAGGCAACGGCGGCGTATGAGGGAGCACGGGAGATCCTCTGCCGGTTCATTGGAGCCGGCGACCCGACCTGCTGCATCTTCGTCAAGAACACCACTGAAGGACTGAACCTCGTCGCGAACTCGTGGGGACGCTCTCATCTGCAGCCGGGTGATGAGATCGTTCTCACAGAGATGGAACATCACTCCAATATCGTACCGTGGCAGCTGGTCGCTCAGGAGCGTGGTGCGAAGATCCGATATGTTCCGATCACGAGTGACGGGCTCCTCGACATGGAAGCCTTTGCCGGTCTGCTCACGAATCGAACACGGATCGTCGGTGTCGCCCACGCGAGCAATGTGCTCGGGACGATCAATCCAGTAGCTGAGATCGCGCGGATAGCACACGATGCGGGAGCGATCGTCGTTGCGGATGGCGCCCAGAGTGTGCCGCACATGCCAGTGGATGTTACGACCCTCGATGTGGATTTCATGGCATTCAGTTCGCACAAGATGTGCGGCCCCACCGGAGCGGGGATGCTGTACGGGCGGAAGGAACTCCTGGAGGAGATGCCTCCTTTCCTTGGCGGTGGAGATATGATCGAACGGGTATCGAAAGAGGGAACCACGTTCGCAAAGCTGCCCTACAAGTTCGAGGCGGGTACTCCTGATATCGCCGAGGTGGTGGCCATGGGAGCGGCGGCGGAATACCTGAGCGATCTCGGTCTCGACGTGATCCATACCTATGAGACCGAACTGGTCGATTACGCGCTGGAGCAGATCAGTACGCTGGAGGGTGTCCGGATCTTCGGTCCTCGGGAGGGACGAGCCTCACTGGTGTCGTTCAGTTTCGAGAAAATCCATCCCCACGATCTTTCAGAGTTCCTGAATCAGGATTCGATTGCGGTCAGGGCTGGACATCACTGTACGCATATCCTGCACGATGTACTCGGGGTACCGGCAACCACGCGAGCTTCGTTCGCTTTCTACAATACCTTTGAGGAGATAGATCTGCTTGTCAGGAGCTGCAGGAAGGCCATCGATTTCTTCAGCTGAGAGGTCGTTCGAGGGGTTATTCGGTTGAGACCGGTTCCACGGCCTCTTCGATAGCCGCCTTGAAGGTGTGCCAGGCAAGACTCGCGCATTTCACACGCACGGGGAATTCCCGGACACCGGCAAGGACGCTCAGTTTTCCCATACTCTGCGCGCTCTGTGATTCCCTCATCGGATCTCCGGTCACCATTCCATGGAACTGCTCGAATAGTTCCTGAGCGTCCTCGATGCTCTTTCCTTTCAGGGCTTCAGTCATCAGGGAGGCAGACGCCGTTGAGATGGCGCACCCCGATCCCTCGAAAGAGATATCGATCACCATACCGTCTTCGGTTCTCACGAAGAGTGTGATCTGATCCCCACAGAGCGGATTATTACCATCCGCCTCATGATTCGCGTTCTCGAGTCTGCCGAAATTCCGCGGATTTCTGGAATGGTCCAGGATCACTTCCTGATACAGTTCACGCAGATCTGACATAGTAATTATATCGCCTGTTTGATGATGTCTCCATGGGGGAGACGATTGAAGATGAACTTCTCGATATCTTTCCTGACGGGACTGAAGTCGATCCTCTCGATGAATTCACTTGCGAAAGCATAGATGAGCAGGCTCTGGGCCTCCTCAAGTCCGATTCCCCTGGATTGCAGGTAGAAGAGCGCTTCCTTGTCGAGTTCCCCGACTGTCGAGCCGTGGGTGCACTTCACATCATCCGCAAAGATCAGGAGTTGGGGCTGGGAGTTCACCCGCGCATCACGGGAAAGAAGCAGGTTGCGGTTCGACTGTTCCGCGCTGGTCAGCTGGGCACCGGGGTGGACATGGATAAGACCGCTGAACACAGCTCGTGATCTGTCCTCGAGGATCCCCTTGTAGAGCTGGAAACTCCGACAGTCGGGTTTCGTGTGTTCCACCGTGATGTGGTTGTCCACGAACTGACTTCCCT
>JALGVQ010000310.1 GCA_025774615.1 bacterium | reverse complement strand
ATGGCACGGATCGGATTCGCGATCGGTAAGTGATCCCTGCTGCAACCGACGATTTTCTTTATCACCATACAGTAAATCGATTTACGCCGTCGTTCCATGCAGGCATACTCCTGTTATGAGTCTGACAGGCGGAGTTGTCGGGCTATTCCTGATTCAATGGACATTCAGCAGGCAGATGGTGGCTTCATGAGAGTACTCGTCGTCGGTTCAGGGGGGAGGGAGCACGCGCTCGTATGGCGATTGGCGCGATCTCCATCTGTGACAACAGTATTGGCAGCTCCCGGGAACATCGGGATGAGGAGTGATGCCCAGTGTCATGCGGTCGGTGCGGAGGACGTCGACGGTCTGGTCAGTCTCGCACGGGATGAATCGATAGATCTCGTGGTGGTAGGCCCTGAAGTCCCGCTCGTTCTCGGCCTGGCCGACACGATCCGGGAAGCGGGCATAGCCTGTTTCGGCCCCGGCTCGGATGGTGCCCGACTGGAGGGCTCGAAGGAATGGGCCAAGGACCTGATGCATGCCGCGGATATATGAGGGTGAGGGGCCCATTGTGGTCAAGGCTTCCGGACTTGCGGCAGGTAAGGGAGCGATTGTCTGCTCTGACCGGGATGAGGCGAAACGGCACATCGTGGAAATCATGGATGATCACCGCTTTGGTTCAGCAGGCGACACGGTGGTCATCGAGGAGATGCTCGTGGGGGAGGAAGCCTCGATCCTCGCGATCACTGATGGCCGCGTGCTCCTGCCACTGGTTGCCAGTCAGGACCATAAAGCTGTCGGTGAGGGTGACACCGGCCCCAATACCGGCGGTATGGGAGCATATGCTCCTGCGCCGGTGGTGACTCCCGAGGTGATGGAGAAGATCAATACGAGGGTCCTTGGCCCGATACTGCGGGCCATGACTGACCGGGAAATCGATTACCGGGGAGTGATCTATGCGGGACTCATGATCGATGAGGCAGGTGACCCTTACGTGATCGAATTCAATTGCCGGTTCGGTGATCCTGAGGCTCAGGTGGTATTCCCGCTCATCGAAGGAGATTTCGGTCAGGCTCTTCTTGATGCCGCCAATGGCACACTCTCGCAGGATGCGCTCACCGTGTCAGAGGGCGCGGCCGTCTGTGTCGTGCTGGCCTCCGGGGGATACCCCGGTTCCTACGGGAAGGGATTTCCCATTGAGGGTCTCGACGTGGCGGCAGACAACATCTTCGTCTTCCACGCCGGTACGGCGGAAGAGACCGATGTGCCGGTCACCGCAGGTGGACGGGTGCTGGGAGTGACCGCTCTGGGTGACTCGATCAAGGGAGCAGTTGACCGGGCATATCAGGGTGTTTCATCTATTACATTTGAGGGGATGCAATACCGTTCCGACATCGCCTGGCGCGCGCTGGCGCGAGAACAGTGAACAGGAAGGGGTCGAGATGCTGAAAGTCGCCATCCTGATGGGCAGTGAGTCAGACAGGCCGACCATGGAAAAGGCGGAGAAGATCCTGAGTGAGTTCGATGTGAAATTCGAGACCGCGGTCATCTCCGCTCATCGTAATCCTGACCGGCTGACCTCGTTCGTCCTGGATGCACCCGGACGCGGTGTGCGGGTCTTTATCTGCGGTGCCGGACTGGCAGCCGCGTTGCCCGGGGCGGTCGCGGCTCACACCGATCTTCCGGTTATCGGCGTTCCTCTGGATGCATCCCTCGGAGGCATCGACAGTCTTCTGTCGATAGCCCAGATGCCGCCCGGGGTTCCCGTTGCCTGCGTGGGTGTGAACAACTCCCGTAACGCGGCATATCTGGCGATCTCGATCCTGGCTCTCGAAGATGAAGAAATCGCCGCATCGTGGCATCGGTTCCGGGAAGAGCAGAGGGCCTGATCCTGACTCCTGATGAAGCCGGCATCTCCCGGGCAGTAGAAGCCCTGCAGGCGGGTGAGATAATCGCCTATCCCACAGAGACCCAGTATGGCCTGGGCGTGGACGCGCTCAATCCCCGGGCGACCCGGGCGCTCTTCGATCTCAAGGAACGGAAAGAGGGTGCGTTTCTGGTGGTAGTCGCCGATGTGGCGTCAGCCGGGGAACTTGTAACCGATCTTCCCGCTCCCGCCGAATCGATCGCGCGCACCTGCTGGCCCGGACCGGTCTCCATCCTTCTACCCGCGCGCGATGGTCTGCCTCCCGAAGTGGTGGGAGATGGCGGGCTCATCGGTGTCCGGGTCTCCGGTAATGAGATCGCCCGTAATCTGCCGGCACGTCTCGGGGCTCCGATCATCTCGACCAGCGCCAATCTCGCCGGCAGGGACCCTCTGAATGACCCCCGGATGATCGAGCGCATTTTTCCAGATCGGCTGGCCGTGATCCTTGATGGAGGAGTTCTACCTCCGGGCCCGGCCAGTACGATCGTGGATGGGCGGTCGGTACCCCTGAAAGTGGCCAGGGAGGGTGCGGTCTCGCGGAACAGCCTGGCGCGCCGGACACGACTTGAAGTGGAAGGTGGAAGGGCCATTCCACTCGTCCTGATCGTATGCACCG
The DNA here is from genome assembly GCA_025774615.1 of bacterium. Taxonomy (GTDB): domain Bacteria; phylum Blakebacterota; class Blakebacteria; order Blakebacterales; family Blakebacteraceae; genus Blakebacterum. Next base: position 715 of record JALGVQ010000310.1, on the reverse strand, counting down.
GGAACACATGCCGCAGCCCCATGGCTGAAGGTGCGTTGAAGACCATGTTGAGGAATCGCGGGCTCGCTGAAGAATTCGATGTTGAGAGTGCCGGTGTTGCCGCGGTGAACTGGGGCAGGGCGACTGAAGAATCACAAGCCGCTGCGTGGAACAAGGGGATCGATGTATCTTCTCATCGGCCGCGACAGATCACTCCGCAAATGACGCAGGAAGCCGATATCATACTGGTGATGAATGAACGTCACCGGAACCGGATCGCAGTGATCGATCCTCATGCCCGGGAGAGGACCCACATCATCAGGAAGCTCTCCGCAGAACTGAAAGGCCGCAGTGTGATCGGCAGGCGCGAGATCGATGATCCGTACGGCGGTCCGCCGACTTCTTATCGGAAGGTGCTCAAGGCGATGTGGAACGAACTGGAGGGAGGATTCGAGGATATTCTCGAGCGGGCTCGATCCCGTAGGATATCCGGGATATCTGATCCGGATCCACGCTCTGAACACTCTGGAACTGAACGGGGCCGATCGTGATTCCCGGCAGCATTGCTGTCAAACGGCTCGGTCTTCTGAGGAATGACGCTCTCGGTGATACTCTGCTGACGCTTCCGGTCGCAAGCGCGGTCAAGCAGTTCGAACCGGCGACTGAAGTCGAACTCATCTGTCAGGGCACTTTCTCACCGCTCTTCGAGACGCATCCCGACCTGGACGCCGTGATA
>JALGVQ010000309.1 GCA_025774615.1 bacterium | reverse complement strand
AATCGATCAGGGTCGACCAGACGATGAGCAGCAGATAGAGCGGATTCCACCAGGCATAGAACACGTAGGAAGCAGTGAGCAGCCATGGCTCCCGGAAGCGCGATTTCTTCAGAAGGAGGAATACGGCGTAGAAGACCGCAAAGAAGATCAGGAATATCCAGGTGTGGAAGAGCAACGGCTATCTCTCGAACGGGACCCCGCGCACACAGCGGAATCCGATGGCGTCACTGACCAGGCAGCCGTCATCCACCGAAGCGCTGCCCACTCTGTACCCGGAACGGCACTCCTCTTCAGGGGAGTCCCACGCCCCACCCCTGACGATCCGTAGATCTCCCCGAGCAGGACCACGCGGGTTCCTCTCCGAACTGCCCTGAAAGTACTCTTCGTCGTAGTAGTCGTGGCACCATTCCGCGACGTTGCCATACATATCGTAGAGTCCCCACCGGCTGGGCCGTCGGGTGCCCACCTGGTGGGTCTGCTCCCCGGCGTTACCGCCGAACCAGGCGTAGCGACTCAACTCCCGTGGATCTTCCCCGAAGGAGTAATCATCCGCTCCACCTGCCCGGGCCGCATATTCCCATTCCGCTTCGGTCGGCAACCGATAGCCGTTCGCCGCAAAGTCACACTCCCAGGTTTCCTCGTCGTAGCATGGTTCAAGCCCTTCCAGCCACGACCTGAGGTTGCAGAACCGGACGGCATCTAGCCAGGTCTGCTGTTCCACCGGCAGGCCCTCTCCCTCGAACCGGGAGGGATCGGAGACTTCCAGCACCCGGTAGAGGCCCTGGGTGACCTCGAACCGGTCGATAATAAATGAATCGACCCAGACTCGATGAAGAGGCGCATCACCATCCCTGTTATCCCCAAGCCCCATCTCGAACCATCCACCCGGAATCACTACCATCTCCACACCAGAATCGGTGGTCACGATCTCCAGGTTTCCACCTCCAGAGGCCATCCCTGCCCCATCACTCCGTCCACAGCCTGAAAGGATGGATCCAGACAGATAGAGGACGACGAACAGGAGAAGAGGGAGATGGAGAAGAGCGCGACGCGGCATCAGTTCAGACGACCTGGACCGGCGACCCAGTCAGGTTCCTTGTAATGCTTTCCATCGGTCGTAACCTGTGTCCACTTCCCTGTATCGAAGCTGTAGACGCAGATATTCCAGCCGGATGCCCTGCTGCCGACCGCCTGACTACCGCGGGAAGATCCATAACTGAAGGCCAGGTACCTGCCGTCGGGGGACCAGTCGACGTGGTAGACCTTAAAGCCCCGGTCACAGGCGATCACGATCTCCTGATCACTCACTTTACTCTCCCGGGAATCGAAATCGAGGCTTCCTACATTCAGATCATAGTCTGTTCTGCCCCAGGCGATCCACATGCCATCGGGGCTGATATCGGGACGACACCCCCGGATCGATAGGCTCGTCATGGTGCTCGAATCCGACCTGAAGGCGATATTACTGCCCATGGAGCGGCCACGGGAGGTAGCAATGAACCACTGCCCGTCCGGTGACCAACAGAGGTTGAAGATATGACCGATGTCTTCATTCGGATGAGATGTGACGTTTCCTGACTTAAGGTCATAGACCTCGAGCCCATCGTTTGACCAGCTGCTCGAGTTGTAGCGGCTGTACTCTCCCTTGAGATACGCGATCTGTGTGCCGTCACCGTTCCAGCACGGCTGGCGGACATTTTCAGCGATCTTTGTCCTGCCGGAACCGTCGACATTCATAAAGTATGCGTTCCGGCTCATGGTGTACCGGTCCTCTCCCTCATCGGCTACAAAACAGATCATGCGGCCATCAGGTGAGGCGTGGGGATAGAACTCGTTGATATCGGGTGTGTTGGTCAGGTTGATCAGGTCGGAACCGTCCGCATTCACCATGCAGATTTCCCAGTTCTCCCGGCCATCCGTCTCCCGAAACGATTCGAACACTATGCGAAAGGGGATCCCGGACAGATCGACCTCTGATACGGATACGGGTGTCCTCTGCTCGGGACGATTCATGGAGGATTCGCCATACGATCCCCGACCGTACCTGCCCCGTCCCTGGGCCAGGGTTCCCTCCTGGAGGGTCAACACTGCCAGCAGAACCAGTACTCCCGGCAGCAGTTTTCTCATGAAGCAGACTGCAAAGCTGTTTCCCGAACTCATACCCGACTCCCCTGCGTACGATCGTCAACCTCTCATGCATGCCTTACAGATAAGACACCATTACCATGGTAGTCGTACGACACCCACACCTGCACCTTACGAGTATCTTACATTTTCTTCAGGGTGGCGGTTGACATCCATTGCGCTACAGATTTCCACGAAACATCGGCCAGGGGGGGAGGGACGGTCCATCCTCCAGACCGTCCCGTTTTCAGGAATCCGCTGTTACCTGCGCACTGCTCCTCTGATGAAGTTCGCCATATCGGTCTTCATCTTCATCAGCGAGGGCATGTGGATATACATCATGTGTCCCGACTCGTAGTAGTCGAAGCGGATGCGGTCCTTGAGATACCCGGTCAGGTCGAGATGCGAGACCTGCAGGTATTCATTCTGGGTCATGGCTGACCTGAGCATCTCACCGACGTTGACAGAATCGTCGGAGTTCCAGGGACGCACGTTCCCCCAGATCGCGTATTTCATGTCGGTCTCGTATTTAAGTTCAGAGCGGATGTACTGGTTGAAGACCCCTGAAAAGGTCCCCTCCCAATCGACCAGGGCAGGATCGTATTCCATCGATTCCCCTCCGCTGTCCCTGTCTATCCCCGTGTATCGGCTGTCGAGACGCCCGACCGTCTTGCCCTCATGCCGGAGCAGTTCCTTGCGGAAGCGTTCACGATCGATCCGCAGATTCACGTTGTTGATGAATTCAGGGGAGAGGCTGGTGAAGCGGTTGATCTTCCTCACGATCTCCGCTCTCTCGGAATCGGGTATATACCCCCCCTTTGTGAGGCCCGACAGGTACTCATTCAGGGCGAACTCCTCCACCTCCTCAAGGAACTCCGCAACAGGCGTGTTCTGCAATTCAGGCGCCAGCTGGCCATGGTACCAGGCAGTGGCGGCATAGTGCGGGAAGATGAGAGCGTAATTGAGGTCACTGCCGATGTCGTAGTGGAGTTCGGTCATGGAAACCAGGATCACCCCGTTGAGGAACATCAGGTGTTCTTCCTGGAGATGGCCTGCCAGTCCTGAAGCCCGCACGGTACCGTAGCTCTCCCCGATGAGGAACTTGGGTGACTCCCACCGCTCGTTCCTGGTCACCCAGAGGCGGATGAACTCACCCACCGACTCGATGTCCTCCATCGTGCCGTGGAACATGTGTTCTTCCTCGCCGGGGACCATGCGGCTGTACCCGGTGGCGACCGGATCGATGAATACCACGTCGGCCACATCAAGGATCGAATACTCGTTATCCACAATCTCGTAGGGGGGCTGGAGAGCGAACCCATCCATATCGGCTACCACCCGACGGGGACCGAGCACTCCCATGTGGAGCCAGACAGATGCAGTCCCGGGGCCGCCATTGAAGGAAAAGAGAAGCGGCCGTTCGGTGTAATCGTCAACGTCGTCCTTCATGTAGGCCATGTAGAAGATGCTTGCCAGCGGCTTCCCGTCGT
>JALGVQ010000091.1 GCA_025774615.1 bacterium | reverse complement strand
AGGGCAATGTGAGGGACGCTTTCCGTTGCTGGCTCTTCTGCGCCAGCCACCCCTTCAGACCCGTCGGGTGCTCATGAGGAAAATAATGTGTGGAAGTTCCCATTGAGATGGAGGATGCATCGGAGATGTCGCTCTCGAGCGTACCACACCCGGTACACACGATGAGCCTGGTACCGGGACCGTCAGGAACCAGGCGATCAGGTGGGAGTACACCATTCTGTTCCCGCTCGGCGTTGCAGAACGGACACGGAAGTGTCACACGTTCATCAGACAGATTCTGACCCCTCTCAGATGCCTGAAGATGGAAGAGCCGAGTATATTCCTTCAGGAGGGGGTGGTCAAAGCCCACTGCTTCTGACCGTTGACATGGCTCAGGCCGGTGGACCATCATTGCTCACTGTCTCACGACATCACCCTCTTCCACATCATGGGAGCAGCCTGATGAAAACCATCCTTTCCCGCACCCCCGCAACTGATTATCGGGGAGAAGCTCTGGTCATTGGAGTATTCAAGTCTGAAACCGCGACATCTCCCCGGCTCAGGAAGATCGATGTCCTGACGGATGGTCTCCTTACCAGAGCCATGTCGGGGAAAGAATTCTCCGGGAGGAAGGGACAGACACTGTTTCTGTACGATCCGCAGGGAATGGGCATCCCGCTGCTGCTGCTCATCGGACTCGGCTCTCCCGACACGATCGACAGTGAGACCGGCCGAATTCTCTGCGGTACCGCCGCGCATCGTCTCAATTCCATCGGTGTCACCGGCGTTGCCATCGAGATCCCTGAAGAATGCTCTGATCCCGCGGGAATCAGGGCATCGGTTGAGGGATTCATGATCGGCGGAGGTGGAATCGGCGCCTATAAAACAGAGAAAAAGACAGGACGCAGGGATCCATACCGGGGCAGCTGCTCCACTCTTACACTCCTCTGCCCGGGTACGATCACGAAGGCGATGCGGGGTGGTGCCGCAACCGGGTCGACCGTTGCCGAAGCCATGATCCTGACACGGCGGCTCGTCAACACTCCGGGCAACCTGATGACGCCGGTGATCATGGCCGGCGAAGCGCGCAAAGCCTGCCGTGCCGCCGGAATATCGTGCACCGTCATGAACGAGAAACAGCTGCGGGAACGCGGTTTTCGCGGGATGCTCGCCGTTAATCAGGGCAGCGCGAATCCTCCTCGTCTCGTAGTGATGCGTTATCGTCCTGAGGGTGCCCGGGCGGCCGCGAGACCGCCGCTGGCACTGGTAGGGAAAGGGATCACCTTCGACTCGGGTGGCATCTCCATCAAGCCATCCAAGGGGATGGAGAAGATGAAAGCCGACATGGCGGGTGCCGCGGCGGTGATCGGCGCCATGACCGCCATAGGACGATTGAAGCCATCGAGACCGGTGATCGGCATTACGCCCCTCTGTGAGAACATGCCGTCGGGGTCTGCGATTCGGCCGGGGGATGTGATAACTTCGTATGCCGGGACAACCATCGAAGTGGTGAATACCGACGCAGAGGGCCGTCTCATCCTGGCGGATGCGCTCGCCTATGCCGTTGAACAGAAGCCTGAGGGGATCGTTGACATCGCCACTCTCACCGGAGCCTGCGTCACGGCCCTGGGTCACGTCTACGCCGGACTGGCAAGCAACGATTCAGAGTGGTCGGAAACGGTCGTCGGGACCGCGCGGATGAGTGGCGAGAAGGTGTGGCCGATGCCCATGGACACTGAATACGACAAACTCGTTGAATCAGAGATCGCCGATGTGCGCAATACCGGCAAGGAATCGCCGGGTATGATCACCGCGGCGAAACTGCTTGAGAAATTCGTCGGGGACACACCGTGGGTGCACCTCGACATCGCTGGTGTGGAATGGCAGAAAGAGACCAGGCCATGGTCGAGCCCCGGTCCTACCGCCTTCGGGGTACGCCTCTTTGTCGACCTGGCGCTTCGATAAACGGAGCTGAAGTCCGGCGGTCAGTGCTTCGGTGGGCGCTCGCGCCTTGTCCGGCCCCACTTTCCAGCATCGGGATCATCCCCGCCGGCACTCTTTTCTGCATCCCCGTCCACGCTCTCGTCCCCGGAGGGTCCGTTCTCTTTCACTGATTGTCCGGGAACGAACCAGGGAATCTCATCATCAGTGGGAACAGTCATCTCACCGTTCTCGATCTTCTTCTTCATATCCTTGATAAGAGCGCTCTGCTGGCCGGCAACACCATTCCAGTAACGTGTCTTCCGGGTATGCCTGCCATGTTCGAATTCCTCCGGCGGGATCGTCTCGATGCGAGGAGCCTCCGGTTCCTGTTCGACCGGAGGTGCAGGAGGTGCAGGAGGTGGTGGAGGAGGTGAAGGTTGAGGCGTCTGGACGGGTGTTACCTCATCAGGTTTTTTCTGTCGCGGTTCCTGTTCCGGCTTCTGCCGGTCGGCCGGTTTGCGCTGAGGCTGCGGTTTCTTCTGATCGTCCCGCTCTTTCCGTTCTGAACGTTCCCTGCTCGGCCGCCCTCTGCCCTCATCACCCTGTTTTCCACCGTCCCGGCTATCCCTCTGCCCGCGCCCCTGCCTCGAGGAGGTCTCTTTCCGTTGCCCTGAGTCCCGACGGCGTCCACCACCGGAAGTGCTGCCTTTAAGGTCCAGCCACTCTTTCAGCACACTCTGGTAACTGCCGGTGACTTCGACCTCCAGGGTGAAGAGGTCGAGCGCGTCCTTGAAATACCCGCGACCGACCATCGACTGCTCACCCCGCTGGCCCGAGGGAGCACGACGCATCTTGTAGGCACCCATGTGTGCCTCCTTCAACTGATGCTGTCGCCTGACCGGGATCCGGAAGATCGCGTCGGTCTCCTTCAGCATATCTTCGACGAGGGTAAAATACTCACCCTTGGCGAGTCGGCCACCTTTGCGCTCTTCCGCGGCCGCTGTGGCCTGGGAGAGAGGAGTCAGAGAGAGGGTTCCGAACAGTACCGTATCACTGATTCTCCGTCCCTTCCTCACCCACTCGTCGATGAGCGCAAGTTGCTTGAAGAGCTGGTTGTCCTGCGATTTTTCAAGCGCCCGGTGAAGATCGGCATGGAGTATCTCAAGCAGTCCGGTTTCATGGAGTTGGCGGAATGCCTTCTCGGCAGAGCCGCTTTTCAGGAGGTTGAGCATCTCGTCGGAGATACGCGCGACTGAGGCCTTCCTGAGATCTTTCCGGTGTTTGCGGATGCCTTTCAGAACCTCAGGGACCATCTCGAAATCGAGACGAGCGGCATATTCCACCGCGCGGATCATGCGCACCGGATCTTCACGGAAGCGGATGTTGGGATCGCCTATGGTCCGGATGATGCCGGCTTGCAGATCGGCAAGCCCGCCCACGTAGTCGATAACCGAAAAGTCAGCGATATTGTAGAAGAGAGCATTGATCGTGAAGTCTCGTCGGTAGGCGTCCTGCTGGGGCGTTCCCCAGGTATTGTCTTCCCGGATGATGAGGTCACGCTCCTCACCGTTCTCACCATCTTCACCCTCTTCAGGCAGCGCGGGGCTCTTTCGAAAGGTGGAGAGCTCGACCACCTTTCCTCCCTTGAAGACGATATGGGCAAGTCGGAACCGGCGACCGATGAGTCTGCTGTTCACGAAGAGTTTGCGGATCTGGTCAGGACGGGCATCGGTGGCGACATCGTAGTCCTTCGGTTTACGACCGAGAAGCAGGTCGCGCACCGCTCCACCAACCAGATAGGCCATTTGACTTGAGTTTCTCAGGCGGTAGAGAACCTTGAGGACTTCTTCCTCCATGTTCTTCCGACTGATATTGTGTTCCGCTCTGGGAACAATCAGAGGCTCTGCTGAGCGGGGATCTTTCCCGAGGCCCAGCATCCGTCCGAGTAACCCTTTGGAGGGCTGCGAGTTACGAATAGGAGTATTTGCCATAGCTATTTAAGATACTCTGCGCATCGGTTGAAGCACAGAGAGAATAAAAAAAGCGGCTGCCGACCGGAGCCGACAGCCGCCACATGCACCTATCCCTGCCTGGTGACCTGATTCAGGGCACTAGAAAATCTGGCCGATCGCGAACTGCAGGAACCCCTTACCGAAGTTCCCCTGGAAATTGGTTGGTACGGAGTAATCGAGAAAGACCGTCAGCCAGCCCAGGTTCGCCCTGATACCGCCGCCGAGTGCTCCGATCGCAGTATTCTCCAGCAGGACATTGCGGTCGAATTCGGCACCTACATCTTCCCAGAGAGGCTCCGAACCGTTATCCCAGACCGCTCCGACATCGGCGAAGAGCGCCGCACTGAGAAAGTCCCACTGTATCGGCAGGAAGGGGAGCAGAGGATAGCGAATTTCCACGTTCTGCACGGCGAGGTTCGTACCGATCAGCTGCCCATAGCCGGTTCCGTGGAGAGTGAGGGGACCACCAATCCGGAAATACTGCACATTGTTGATTCCCTTGGTGAAGATATTTCCGGTCATCGTTCGCAAGGCGATTGCGCCGCGATGGTTGAGCGTGATGTACTTGCGGAAATCGAGTGACACCGTGGTTGCGTCCAGATCACCGATCGTCTGGGAGAGGGAAACCCGGGACCGGGAGCCTCCAATGGGACCAGGGTAGAAGTAGACCGCGGAATCATGAACGTGTCCCATGCCGACCTGGAACCACTTGTACCTGCCGAGTTTCTCGTTCACCTGGGTGCGGCCGTACCAGTCGGTACTCACGATGTCATCCTGCACCCCGATGTACCCGACTGTTGCTTCAAGCCGGTTGAATATGTTCAGCGGGTAGTACCCGTCGAGAGAGAGTCCCCGGTAGACCCGGCTCGTATACGTAGTCGTGGTAAGTGTCGATCCGTAGAATCCTCCCAGAGCGGTGGCCATCTGGTAGATAGAGACCCCCCAGTTCAGTCGCCGGGTCATATTGATGTACGCCGCCACCAGGTTCGATCGGCTCAGGGCTCCGTACAGCCCCAGCTGCACAATGACATTATGGTTCCCCAGCATGTCGCTCATGCCCACCATCACATCACCCATGACCCCGACCTGGCTCGAATACGCTCCCGCTCCGAAGACATAATCTGTCTGGAGCCTGGGGGAGTATTCGCCCTCACTGAACAGGAACTCATCGCCCAGATGATATCCGGCCCAGAGCGGTTCGAACGTATCAGCTCCCGGTTCGACGGTCTGATCCACCTCCGTCGCGGAATTGGTACGGGGATCGGGCATCGTGTAGATATCCCATCCCATCTCGCGATAGCTGGAGAACGCCATCTGTCCTGTCTGGCGTGACCAGGAGATCGCTGGTGAGGAGTTGGTGATACCGGAGATCCCGGTCACCAGGTTCGTGGCTTTTCTGATCGAGCGGTTCTCCAGGTCGTAGAGATAGATCTGCGGCACGCCGGCACGGTCGCTGACAAAGGCGAGCGTCTCTCCCTCCGGACTCCAGACCGGATTGATATCATGGTACCCCCCGGTGGTCAGGCTCTCCATATCACCCGTTTCGGGATCGATGAGCGCTAACCGGTAGCCCCTGAAATCGAGATTATCCACATCGGTCGGGCGCCCGCGGTCGGTTGCCACCGCGATCGTGGTTCCGTCGGGAGACCATGACGGATGGAGATAGGCATGGATGTCGTTGGTCAGGCGGCGGGGGGGGCTGCCATCTGTCGCGGCAATATAGAGGTCCCGCCGACCATGCATCATCCCGCTGAACGCGATCTGAGTGCCATCGGGACTGAGCGCGGCAGAGACGATCGACATCCCGTCGTATCGCAGTTTCGTCACAGTCTTGCCGGTGTAGGAGTCGAGTAGATGGATGACATCCTCGGCTCCACCGCTGGAGACGAACGCCAGGGTATTTCCGTCATCTGACCACGACATGGTGGACTCGAAGAAATCGATCATCTCCAGCGAGCCCGTCTTGCCGCCGTAGGCCAGCGTTTTCTTCGATTTGCCGGTCTCGGAGTTGGCGACATACAGCCCATCCCGCATGTTCTCATTGGCGATATACGCGATGCGCTTGCCATCGGGGCTGATCGTGGGCGTCACATTGATGTTATACATCACCCCTTCATGTTCGATCAGCCGCGTGGCGATGGATTCGGCATCCTCCTGACCGGCTACAATGTCACTGTGCTCGGCTTTTAAAAATGTCTGCCACTCCTCGGTGACCTCTTTAGCCGTCTTGCTGTAGACCCGGTTGAGAGCCTCCTGCCAGCTTCTCGTGCGTACGGTTTCCTTGAAGAGTCGCCTGATTGAATCCACGCCATAGCGTGTGCCGAGGAAATGGTATAGGCCCTGACCGAGCCGGTAGACCCGCTGATCCTGTATCGTCTCGAACTCGACCAGCGTGATGAACTCCTCACGCTGTACCAGATCGCGCAGCCAGATCATGGTGTTCGGATCCATGCCGCTCGTGAGATATTCGGCCATACCCTCCATCATCCAGAGGGGGGGCATCCACTGCATCGGATTCAGCGCGTTGCCCGCTCCGATGATCTCAAGCTGGAAGCGATGTACCAGCTCATGGGTGAACACGTGGATGTAGTCCTCCATCGTGGGCATGATCGGCAGAACGATCCGCTGCTTGAACGATTCCGTAACACCCTGCACACCTTCGGTGATCCCCGAGACAGCGTTCGTCTGCCGGAAATCCTGGTGATCGGCGTACAGCAGTACCGGGATCTTGTCTTCAAGCGTGACCTGCAATATCTGGCTGATGTAGGAGTACGCCCGCTCGGCGATCCTTGCGGCATCCCGGGCTGCGTCCTCCGATCCCTCGTAGTAATGGATCGTGAAATGAGGGGTGTTCAGCAGCCTCCAGCTGAACGTGTCATACTGGACCTTGTTCCGTCCGAAAATGTCACCCTGTGCCTTCACCGGCATGGCACCGGCAACCACCATCAGGCTGGTCGCCATCAGGATGAGCGCGCTACTGGTTGTCCGTCTGTTTCTGCTCTTCATCGTATCAAACCTCTCTCATGCGACGATGGCCGGCACCCCTCATTCACCGTCCTCGTCATCCACTTCCATCTGACTCTGTCGGTCAGAACCCCTCTCCCGACCTCATACCTGAAACGTGCCACCTGCGCATGTGGTTGACACTACCGGGGAGCAATTCCATTTCCTTTTCCCCATTTATGAGCCTAGTCAGGGTGGTACGGAACATCAAGTCTTCCGCCTCGCCTCTTGACAGTGGGGTATTTTAGACGATTTTAAGTTCCTTACCTTTTTTATATGTGTCTTGAGAGAACAGCAGATTTCAATTCATACTGAATTGAACTGTATGTTTCAGGAGGAATTGCTGTGCCAACGCATGCATCAGCCGCCAAGCGGCTTCGCCAGAGTGAGAAACTCCGCCAGCGCAACCGGACCAGCCGGTCCCAGATCAGGACGTTGACGAAGAAAATCCGCCTTGAGCCGGCTGCGGATGAAGCTCCCGAGCTGTTGAAGGAGGTCTCGATCCTCCTGGACCGTTTCGCGAGCCGGCACCTGCATCACCAGAACAAGGCCAACCGTCTGAAGTCCAATCTCACGCGACTGGTGAATTCCGCTCGTCAGACCTGATACTGCCTGAAATCCTCTCCCACGACGATCTTTTCATCCTGGACCTCCACCGCTTTCATCTTCACAGCGGCGGAGTCGGAGCAGGAGTACCTTCTCTACTTCCCCATTCCTACATTCTGGCTCTGCTGGAAGACCTTCCCCTCTGTCCTGATCGAGGGAGCAATGATCAGTTCGGTGAGCTGGAATTCGCGGATGGTCTTCGCGCCCACGTTCCCCATACTCGTCTGGATGGCACCGGCCAGGTTCTGACTGCCGTCATCGAGTCGGGCCGGGCCGTAGAGGATCTCCTCCAGGGTTCCCGTCGTGCCCACACGGATCCTGGTTCCGCGTGGCAGGTTGGCGTGAGGTGTTGCCATCCCCCAGTGGAACCCTCCACCGGGCGCCTCCTCAGCGCGGGCGAACGCGCTTCCGACCATGACCGCATCACCACCGCACGCGAGTGCCTTGCAGATGTCACCCCCGGTGCTCATTCCGCCGTCGGTGATAACCGGCACGTACTTGCCGGTGTTCTTGAAATGGAAATCTCTGGCAGCGGAACAGTCGATCGTGGCCGTCACCTGCGGCACACCGATCCCGAGCACTCCCCGGGTCGTGCACGCGGCTCCGGGACCGATCCCGACCAGGAGTCCATCGATCCCTGTCTCCATGAGTTCAAGGCTGACCTTGAACCCGATCGTATTGCCCACGATCACCGTCAGGGGCATCTCCGTACAGAACTTCTTGAAGTCGAGTATCTCATATTCACTCGATATGTGACGTGCCGTTGATACGGTCGACTGGATTACGAAGATATCGGCTCCCGCATCGGCTGCCAGCCGGCCGAATCGCTCTGCCTTCTGGGGAATGGAGGAAACCGCGGCAAGCACTCCACTATCCTTGATCTCCTCTATCCGTTTCGAGATCAATTCCTCACGTATCGGTTCTGTGTAGAGCCCCTGTACCAGCCGCGTGGCATCCTCATTGGAAGCGTTCGCGATCTCGGCGAGTACCCCGCTCGGATCCTCATAACGGGTCTGGACACCCTCCAGATTCAGCACGGCCAGTCCACCGAGTTTCCCCATCGCGATGGCGAACTGGACGTCTACAACGCCGTCCATTGCACTCGCCATGATGGGGATCGGAAAGTGGTGCTCTCCAAGGGACCACGACATCTCGCAATCGTTCGGGTTTATCGTCACCTCTCCCGGAACGAGAGCAATTTCATCAAGACCGTATGCGCGGCGTGCTTTCCTGCCGATACCGAGATACATACCCATGGGTTTATCCTCCTGGTGGTTCGAATATTGAAATGTAGGAACAGGCTTGATACGGGCAATAGCATTCTCCTTGCGCACCCCGCCGGCTGAGGTACAATCTGCTCCACGAGGAGACAGTCACTGATCAGGGTGCGTTCTTCGGGGAGATGGCGGTCGTCGATATCGAGCCGCGGTCCGCGACCGCGCGGGCCTACAAAAAGACCCGGGTCGTCATGTTCACCAAGGAATCGCTCGTAACCATGTTCGATGAGTTTCCTGAACTGATGACGTTGGTGGGATTCAACATCGCCCGGGTTCTCTCCCAGCGACTTCGCTCGATCGATGAGGACCTCGCCGCACTTTCGGGGTGATCATTATTCTGAGGTACTCCTGTATCAACCTGGCGGCAAAACTCTGCGGCGATATGGAAATCTGAAACAACACAGAGCGAGGATGTTCCCAGATGGATTCAGTCACTCCCAGGTGAATGGGCTCGTCATCCGAATATCCGATGAGGGCAGAAACCATTTTTCATACTTAAGCTTTTCAGCATTCAATTCCGGGACATTTTCGATCCCATCCATAGCAGGTCTATACAACCAGAAAACATCGAAATCATCTGTTATGGCCTCATGATACGTATCCAGATCCTCTTCTTCCTGATGTTCTGTTATATCGTTTGAGGCTTTGGCCTCAACTATTATCCAATGCAGGAGAAGTTCTTCAGCAGTCGTTTCAATTGCCATAGCTTGAGGGCAAAACAACTTGAACATTAAGACATCTAGAGAATGCAGGAAATTCCGGCAAAGCCCAACCGATAGTCTTGGCTGAGCGATTCTGGGCAAATCACGATAAAAGGAAGTGTCAGTTATTGGTGTCCCATCAACCATCTTATTCATAGCTGAAAAGATATTATCCCAAACCAAGCTTCCTCCGACTAGAAGAGACTCTTCCAGGTCCGGTGTCATTTCAACAGGATTATTGGTACCTGACCAGACGATCAAAGCAAACCTCCGTTGTAGTTAGGCGGGTGTGACTGGTAATAATCCTGAGTAATAAAAAATTGACCTGACGGATTGAAATCAGCGGTGCGCCGGAGGCGCATTCGCTGCAATGATATGTTAGCTGAACCCTCAGTAGCCGCGCGAGAAAAACCATACATTCAGCTTTCCATCTCTTTTGTGAACAGGGACCCACCCTTTAGCAACTATCTCGGGTTCAATCCCTTCGCAGCGCCCCGGCCCTAATAGTTCCACTACCACCCACAGCTGATCTTGAAATTCCCTCATCTCAAGGATGTTAATGTCACGGGTCTGTCCGTTTGGCTCAGTTTTATTAACGATCTTTGAATTGCTGGCATCCGCATAGAGGAAGCCATTCCAATCGGTTGTTAAATAGCACAATCCCGATTTGAGAAGATCTTCCACAGGATGAAATGGGCCACGCGAATTCGGATGAATCCAACCCGGTTTACAGGATAAAGAATCCACCATCATGCGCACGAGCACCCAGTCATCCGCCATTTCATAGACGACTGCCGCTCGCGCCTCATAATCGAACTCCTTCGTTTCGACTGCATCTGGACTTGAAATCATAGCAACGATGGGCGATGTACTGATCGGATGAGAATGAAGCGGAACGGGTTGAATCTGAGCTGGGGGAATCATACCCGGAGGGCCGTCTGGGTCTACCGTCCCAAAAATGCTCGGTAGCTCAACCAATCCCACAACTCTCCGAATGTTCGGTTCCGCAAGAGCCGATGCAAACGCCGTGAACGCGAGGACAAGACCTACGATTACCCTTAGTTTCAATGCTCCTCCTGGCAGCTAACGTCCAGCGCAACAGCTGCAGGAGCAGAGTATAGGGTACCTGGTTGGATTAGTCATTGACCGCCGAAGCCAACTGCATGCGCTTGAAACTAATGGAGGCCCCCTGTCAAGCCTACACAGTAGGCTCAGGGGTGCTCAAAAACCTCTTAACCAGGAGGCCTCCAATGCGATTCTACGTTCAATCCCGTCAATACTATTGCGGGATAGATCTGCATACCCGCTGGATGTATATCTGCATTCTCTCACCGACAGGGGAAATCG
>JALGVQ010000090.1 GCA_025774615.1 bacterium | reverse complement strand
CACGATCATTCCCGATATGCCGGCCCCCAGAACCGCTACCCTTCCCCATGAGCTGAGCTTTTCCTCACTTATTCCCTCGAATTCAGGAATCGGGTCCTCTGCCTCATCCTCCAGCTCATCCTCTGCCTCATCATCCAGCTCATCCTCTTCCCCGGATTCACGAGATCCGAACATCCCCATGCGCCACATCAGCAGAAGAACACCACCCACCAGCAGATTGAGGGCGGCAGCGGAGAAAAGAGCCCCTCGTACACCATCAGGGCGAACCCGGCCAGGAGCGCTCCGCCGGTCGCTCCCAGACTGTTTATGAAGTAGAGACCCGCAACCCGACGGCCGACCTTCTCGGGGATCGACGTGACGGCACGCACCAGGATCGGAAGGGTGCCCCCCATCAGAAAAGTCGAGGGAGCAAGCAGGAGCACCGAGAAGAGGAGCTTGTTCACGATCCCGCCGGGACCGGTCGTTCCGAGGGGTCCTGCAAGCAGAAGATAGAACTTGCTCAGAATCGCGAAGAGGAGTGGGAAAAGAAGTCCCCAGGCACCGACCGCCAACTCCAGAATGGCATAGGTAACCAGTGGTTTCCGGAAACTGTCCGCGCGTTTGCCGAACCACCACGCCCCCCCTGCCATCCCTCCCATGAAGGCCGTCAGCACCATGATGTGAGCGTAGGTAGTGCCTCCCAGGACCAGATCGAGATACCGGGCCCACACGACTTCATAGATCAGACCGGCGACCCCGGAGATGAAGAAGACCACCCATACGATCGGCAGCAGAGTGCGGAGACGAGGCATCAGGCTGTCTCCTGCTTCAACAATGCCGCAGTGAACTCATGGGCATCGAATGGCATCAGTGATTCAAGGTCTTCCCCGACACCGACCATCTGTACCGGGATATCGAGTTTGCGCGCGAGTGGCACAATTACTCCCCCTCGTGCTGTACCATCGAGTTTCGTCAGGATCAATCCGGTGACATCCACACTCTTGCTGAATTCCTCACCCTGGACGAGTGCATTCTGTCCTGTTGTGGCATCGAGCACCAGCAGGGTCTCATGCGGGGCTCCCTCAAGACGTCCGGCGAGTACTCTCTTTATCTTCTCCAGTTCGCCCATCAGACCCCTGTGTGTGTGCAGACGGCCGGCGGTGTCAACCAGGAGTACGTCCATCTCCCTGGCGATCGCGGCATCGAGAGCATCCCAGGCAACCGAGGCGGCATCGGCACCTTCATGACTTCTGACACACTCCGCGCCCGCGCGCTCAGCCCAGACAACCAGCTGATCGACAGCCGCTGCCCGGTAGGTATCCGCAGCTGCCACGATCACCTTCTTTCCGGCTGACCGGTACGCGTGTGCCAGTTTACCGATGGTGGTCGTCTTTCCTGATCCGTTCACGCCTACAAAGAGCACCACATGAGGTCGGCCATCGAGGTCTGCGCCGATCTCCTTCGGAGGCACCCCGGGGGTCAGTATACGCTCGATCACCTCAGCCATGGCGGCAATCACTTCATCAGGCCCGCTCGCCTTCTTCGCGCGCAGATCATTCTGGAGATGGTCACGGATCTCCATGACGGTATCGACTCCGAGGTCGGCTTCCAGAAGACGGTCCTCGAGCTCATCGAGCAGATCGTCGGTCAGTGCGGTCTTGCCGGAGAAAAGATCGGTGACATCTGTCAGCAGCAGGTCGCGCGTTCTGGCGAGTCCCAGCGCGACGCGGGAACGCAAATGTGCCATGGATCAGGAGCTCAGTCTGTTCGAGACGTTACGTGCCCCGACTTTCTGACTCGGGACACTATGCGGCGGCCTCCTCTTCGAAACGGACACCGACTACTTTCGAAACGCCGGGTTCCTCCATCGTGATCCCGAGGAAGGAGTCGGAAGCTTCCATGGTCCTGGTGTTGTGCGTGATCAGGATAAACTGCGTGGTATCCTGAAAATGTGCCAGTACCCTGAGGAACCGTCCGATGTTCGCATCGTCAAGAGGAGCATCGACTTCGTCCAGAATACAGAATGGGCTCGGTTTCACCAGATAAATAGCAAAGAGAAGCGCGATGGCGGTAAGCGCCTTCTCCCCTCCTGAGAGGGCCGCCATGTTCTTCAGTATCTTCCCACGCGGCCTGGCGACGATCTCTATTCTTGCCTCGAGTGGATCGAGGTCTTCGGTCAGATAAATATCCGCCTCACCGCCATCGAAGAACTGGGTATAGGTGCTCTGGAAGTTCGATCTGATGAGTTCGAACACCTCCACAAAGCGCTTCCGGGCGGTCTTGTTGATCTTCCGAATCGTCTGCTGGAGTGTTTTCTGGGCCTCCACGAGGTCATCACGCTGAGTGACCAGGAACTCGAGCCGTTCACTTTCAGCTTCGTACTCCTCCAGCGCGAGCAGGTTCACCGGGCCGAGTTTGTCGAGTTTGTCCCGAAGTTCCGATACTTCTGCTTCAAGGGTCTCGTAGGAAGGAGCCTCCTCACCCTCCTGGAGCAGTTCACTCTCTTCGACCCGTCCCAGGTCGATATCGTAATCCTCCCTGATACGGTCTGCGAGGTTCTGCCTTCTCAGATCGAGTTCAGACAGTCTCAACTCCACCGCGTGGGCTCGTTCCTGGTGATCCTCACGCGCCCTGCGTTCTTTCCGGAGTCCATCCTCGATCTCCTGCATGCTGTTCCGATGCTCAAGGAAGGATTTCTCATGCTCAGCGAGTTCTTCCTCCAGCGTATGCCGTACCTGCTGCCGATCGGTGAATATCGTGTTCTGTTCATCGATCGTCACACCGAGAGAGCGGTGGTTCTCCTCGGCCTCCTTCGCCTCCCGAAGCCTCCGTTCAGCGGTTTCACCAAATTCCTGGGCACTGGAAGCGAGCCGCACCATTTCACGGTCGAGTCCATCGATGCGATGTTCCGATCTCACGCGGTTGAGACGCAGTTCCTGCAGACGATGACGATGGCCGTCCTGTTCGGTGCCGACCTCTGTGACCTTTATCTGAAGCGTCTCGACGGCTCCCCCCAGTTCCCCACTCTCTTCGAGGGCCTTGGAGAGCATCGGACTCAGTTTCTCGAGTTCAGTGATGTCTTCTGCGAGTTCAGCTTCCTCATCCTTGATGCGAGCGCGCAGGTCGCCCTCTTTCTCTTTCAGGGTCTTCTGGTTCGAGCTCGCCTCATTGTGTGCCCATCCGGTCTCACGCAGTTCGTTCTCAGCCACTTCCAGCTGGTCTGCCAGCGAGACCCCCCTCTCCTTCAATCCCGCCAGAACCTCCTTTCGACGCAAAAGCCCCTGCTCCGCTTCAGCGAGGGTAGTGGTGAGTAACTGCACCCGCTCGTCCAGTTCGGTGAGCTTCTGCCGACGGGAGAGCAACCCGCTCGCCGGTCCTGATGCCAGCCTGCCTGCCACAACCACACCACCCGGCCCGAGGACTTCACCAGCGGTGGTCACCAGGGTCCAGCCATCCCGGCCCGACTCTCCTGCAACCGCAAGCGCGTCTGTCAGTGTCTCCATCCAGAGCACGCGCGACAACAGACCCCGGGCCACCATAGCCTCAGAACCTTCCCCTTTAACCAGGTCGGAGAGACGTCCCCGGAATCCGGGCACACCTTCGATCCAGAGGGGAGCGGCAGTGAATCCGTCACCGGAGATGTGGGGCGCGAGCAGAACCGCTCTGCCCCCCTGTTCTCTTTGTGAAAGCCTGTCGATCGCCCGCTTGAGGGCTTCCTCATCGGCAAGCAGGAGCCCTTCGAGGGTGGGGCCGAGTACCGCTTCAGCAACAGGAACTGCGGCATCATCGAGCTGGAGGACCTCAGCGAGCAGAGCGCCGAAACCCTCATCGTCTTCCTCGCGGAGATCCCTGACCGCGTCCCCTACGCCTTCGAGTCGGTCAAGGAGCCCCCTGACCACATCACGTTCGGCACGCGATGCCTGCAACGATCCTTCGATATCTGCAAGCTGGCGGGTTTCTGACTGCAGTTCCTCGGTCTTCTCTTCCCGGGAGCGCTCCACATCGTCTCGTTCAAGCCGGATCCCGGCAACCTTCTGCCTGATCTCTTCGACCTGTGTGACCAGCCTGGCCTGATCCCGCTCGGCCTCCTCAGCGTCCACAATCGTCCTGGCCTGCTGAGCGCGGAGTGTTTCGATCCGCTCGCGACGCTCTTTGACCTTGTACCGCAGGAACTCTGCCCGCTGGGCCTCATCCTGATAGAAGACACTTGCCCGATTATGGCGATCCCTGATCTCTTCCAGTTCGCCCCGGGCTGCATCGAGCCGCGCCTCGATCTCCTCAAGACTCTCTCCGAGCGTTGCCTCCTGCTCCTTCAACTGCTTGAGCTCCCCGGCAGCGCCGATCTTCTCTTCACCGAGCCGTTCCCGCTCTTCAATGGCGGCAATCCGTTTGTTCTCAAGTTCCCCGGCGTCGCTGTGGCCGCGCCGAGCCGCTTCCTCAGCGGCCGTGCGCCGCTCCCGCAGGGCGATCAGATTCGACTCGACCTGCCGTGCCTGCTCACGCGCCTGATCGACCTTTCGCTGAAGGTCTGCCAGCCCCTTCTCAAGGTCGAGGGCGTGCGCCCTGGCCTCTTCGACTGCCGCCTCCTTCTCGGCCAGTCCGGAGCCAAGCCCTTCCCGTGACTCACGCAGGTTCCGCAGTTCCTCACGCAGCGGCTTCATCTCTTCGTCGAACCGCCGGTCCCTCAGAAGGCCCAGATGGACCTCCGCCACCGACATCCTCTCGCGGAACTTCTGATACCGTTTGGCGCGATTCACCTGTCGCTTGAGACTGCGGACCACCTTTTCGATCTCACTGGCCACATCCCCGATACGCAGGAGATCCTGCTCGGTGTTGCGCAGTTTCGTCTGGGTCTCACGGCGCCGGCTCTTGTACTTCTGGATTCCGGCAGCCTCCTCGAAGATATTCCTTCGTTCCTCAGCCTTGTCGCTGATGATGACATCGACCATCTCCTGCTGGATGACCGTATACGAGTTGTTCCCGATACCGCTGTCCATGAAGAGATCATGGATGTCGCGCAGGCGGCACTGCCTGTTATTGATCAGGTATTCACTCTCACCACTGCGGAAGAGACGGCGGGTGATGTTGACTTCGGGCACATCGATCGGCAGGAGGTTCTCGGTGTTCTCGATCGTCAGGATAACTTCGGCAAATCCCAGGGGCTTGCGTGTGGAGGAGCCGTTGAAGATCACGTCTTCCATCGTCTTGCCGCGGATGGAAGTCGGTTTCTGCTCTCCGATGACCCACTTGAGGGCATCAACGATATTGGTCTTGCCGCAGCCGTTGGGACCGACAACCGCGGTCATCCCCTCACCGATATTGATCTCTACCTTATCAGCGAATGATTTGAAGCCGAAAATGGTCAGTTTCGAAAGGCGCACCCATACCTCCCGGTGTGCGGGTCAGTGCCTGGTCCGCACCCTCTTGAGAGCACGGACGATGAGGTCGGGCAGATGTTCACCCTGCTTCGGGAACACCGCCCGGATAGTAAGAATCACCTGCTCCTCCGACACTCTTGCCACTACCGGCGGCCTGCCTTCACGCATAGCCCGTTCGAGTCCTGAAGCCGTGAGGCCCGGTTCTTTCGGTACCAGCGCTACACCCCAGTCGGGCAATTCCACCTCGGGACTGCTGCCCCCTCCGAGTACGCTCGAGACTTCAACAAGTTTTACCGTCAGGGCGGGTGCTCCCTTCCGGTCAGCGGCATCCTCCTTCACGGCTGCCCTGAGCGCGTCACGCAGCGCGCCAGCCCTCTTTTTCAGCTCCGATGAAGAGGCCTGTATCATCGAGCGAACCGGCACCTCTTCATCTGCCTTGCCGGTAAGGTAGAGTCTGATCGTGGCCTCCAGGGCTGTGAGCTGCAGCTTGTCGAGCCGGAGCGCGCGTGCCAGTGGATTGGCTTTCATTCGCTCGATCCATTCCGATTCGCCGTACACAATGCCCGCCTGTGAGCCGCCAAGCAGTTTGTCACCGGAGAAACTCACGACACTCGCACCCGCCTCAAGGCTCTCCAGCACCGTCGGCTCATCGGGCGCTCCGAGCAGACCGGGGTCACGAAGGATACCACTGCCCTGATCGTCCATGACCGGCACCCCATGCTTTCGCGCTATTGAGATCAAATCAGCAACTGAGACCTGTTTGACAAAGCCTTTCTGCACGAAGTTGCTCTGATGCACATGCAGGATGAGACCGGTCCTTCGCGTGATCGCCTGCTCGAAATCTTTCAGGTGAGTCTTGTTGGTGGTACCGACCTCCACCAGCCTCGCGCCGCTCTTCTCCATGATCGCGGGCATGCGGAACGATCCCCCGATCTCGACGAGGTGCCCGCGGCTGACGATCACTTCCTTTCCGTCGGCCATGGTATTGAGCGCCAGGAGCACGGCTCCGGCGTTGTTGTTGACCGCCAGCGCGGCCGGTGCGCCGCTCATGACGCAAAGCATCTCTTCCAGGTGCGCAAGCCGGCTCCCCCGTTCACCCCTCACCAGATCGTACTCAAGGTTACTGTACCCCGCAGCCGCGGCATTGATCGCCCGCAGCGCCTCCTGCGCCAGCGGCGCGCGTCCCAGATTCGTATGAAGGATCACTCCGGCTGCATTGATCACCGGGACCGGGTGTTGACCGAGAAGAGCTGCCGCTGTTACATCAGCCTCCCGTACCGCCCGTCGCAGCACCTCATCCTTTGAGCCCGGCCTGAGCGTACCCTCCTCGATCTCTGAGCGCAGTCGCGCCACCACACGTCGAGCCAGGTTGGCCCTGGCGTCAGGTTCAATTGTATTGGCCCGCCTGCTCATCTGTGAGAGCAGCTCCTCGATCGAGGGGAGATACCTCAACATCTGGCGGGGATCATCTTTTCCGGTCTTCGCCATCGGATGACTCCGGTTGGGATCGTCTGCTTTACTGATTCTATCTTACCTCTTCGAGCCGACACGGCGTGCAATGATTCTGCTGACCCTCGATGCAATCTGACTGCTCCAATAAAAAGACATGAATTTCAGATTGATTCAAAATCAGCTATTATGCAGTTTCAATACCTGACTGAGAGCATCCGGTCAGACATGCGAGAGTAGCTCAGCTGGTAGAGCCTCACGTTGCCAACGTGATTGTCGCGGGTTCAAGTCCCGTCTCTCGCTCCATTTCTTTCAGCACCCCGCTTGACCGGCGGGGTGTTTTTCATTTATCACCGTGACATGATCATCTCGCGCGAACCTGATACCCCTCCAGCCCTGAGTCAGCCAGATACGGATTCTTCAATCCTCGGCACCCGTCGCCGTCTTGGCCTTGTGATCGGTCCCGCGACATTCCTGCTGATCCTGGTCGCTCCTATCCCCTCACTTACCCCACCGGCGCAGGCCGTTCTGGCGGTTGCCGCTCTCATGGCGATCTGGTGGTTGAGTGAGGCACTACCCCTTGCCGCAACCGCCCTGCTCCCCCTGGTCCTCTTCCCCATACTCAGTGTCAAGAGCACAGCCGCGACCGCGCCATCATACATGAACCGGAACATCCTGCTCTTCATGGGCGGCTTCTTCATCGCCATGGCGATGCAGCGCTGGTGCCTCCACCGCCGCATCGCGCTCTTCATCGTCAGTAGGGTCGGAACCGGTGGAAGGCGTCTCGTGCTCGGATTCATGGTAGCGACCGCCTGCCTGAGCATGTGGATATCAGACACCGCAACGGCCATGATGATGCTCCCGATCGTGCTTGCGGTGATCCTCGAGATCGCGCCCGATCACCGGAAGAACCATGGTGAGCCATCGGCTTCGACTGAAGAGGGTGACGCCACAGCCTCCGCGCTCCTGCTGGGGATTGCCTACGCGGCTCTGATCGGCGGGATCGCCACGCTGGTGGGCACGCCTCCGAACATCGTACTGGCCGGGACCTTCTCCACACTCTACCCCGATGCTCCGCCGATCGGGTTCTTCCAGTGGATGATGGTGGGATTGCCGCTCACCATCGTGTTCCTGCCGGCTGCCTGGTTCTACCTGACCCGGATCGCCTACAAGGTACCAAAGGACCCGGTCTCATCTGCCGGGCAGGAATCCCTTACCCGGCAGCGCCGTGAACTGGGTCCGATATGCCGGGGTGAAATCGGTGTGGGAATCATCTTCCTGCTCACCGCGATCGGCTGGGTCTGGCGCGCTGACCTTCAATTGGGCATTCTCACGATCCCCGGCTGGTCTACTCTACTGGGACTCGAGGGAATCAACGACGCCACCGTGGCGATCGCGGCCTCCCTCCTTCTCTTTGCGATCCCTACTGACATGAAGAAGGGTCACTTCCTGCTCGACTGGCACTGGGCTGTACGCATCCCGTGGGGAGTACTCATCCTCTTCGGGGGCGGGATCGCGCTTGCCGGGGGATTCGCTGATACCGGACTGGCATCCTGGATCGGGGAGAGACTGCAGGTGCTGGGACGTGTCCCGATACTGCTCATGGTGTTCCTGGTCTGTGTGCTGATGACCTTCCTGACCGAGATCACCAGCAACACGGCAACCGCAACAGTATTCATGCCCGTGATGGGCGCTACCGCGATTGCGCTTCAGGCAGACCCCCTGCTGCTGATGATACCGGCGACCATGTCGGCTTCGTGTGCCTTCATGCTTCCGGTCGCTACTCCTGCCAATGCGATTGTATTCGGGTCGGGAAGGATAACCCTGCCCGAGATGGCCCGGGCAGGGTTTGCCATGAACTGGATAGGCGCCATCCTGATTCCTCTGGTCGCCTATCTGATCGCGATACCGGTCTTCCGCATACTGCTGGGAGGATTACCTCCCTGGGTCTGAGTCTTCCGACTCAGATGACTCCCATCGTCTTGCCCATCTTGGCGAAGGCATCGATGGTCCGGTCAACGTCTTCCTCGGTGTGAGCCGCAGTCGGGATGAGCCGGAAGAGGATGGTACCCTTCGGCACGACCGGGTACATCACACCGGAAACGAAAATACCGAATTCCTCACGGAGTATCTTGATCATCCCCATCCCCGTTTCCACATCACCGGCCGGGACATAGACCGGAGTAACGGGGGAACCGGTGTTCCCGAGGTCGAATCCGACTTCTCTCAGACCATTCTGAAGCCGGTGAGTGATCTCCCACATGCGCGCGCGCCGCTCGGGCTCTCGGATCATGATCTCGAGCGCCTTGCCGATAGCGGTGACATATACCATCGGCGTGCTCTTGGCGAACACGTTCGTGCGGGCATTGTAGCGGATGTAGTCGATGACATCCTTCGGTCCACCGGTCACGCCACCGATCGCGGCAAAGCCCTTGGCGAATGTACCGAAGTGAAGGTCGATCTTGTCCTGGCAGCCCAGGTGCTCGGCAGCGCCGATCCCGTTCTCACCCATGATGCCGAATCCGTGGGCGTCATCGATGAAGAACCGGGCGCCGTACTTGTCCTTGACCTCACAGATCTCAGGCAGCGGGGCCAGGTCACCGGTCATCCCGTAGACACCCTCGGTCACCACCAGGATACCACAATCAGGGTTATGCTCCCGGATCCTGCGCAGCCGATCATCGAGGTGTGCCACATCGTTATGCTTGAAGACCTTGCGTTCTCCCCGGCAAAGGAATGTAGCGTCGTAGATGGAAGCGTGACTCAGCGCATCGACGATGACCGTGTCACCTTCACCGACCAGGGCTGCAACGACACCGAGCACACCCATGTAACCGTAATTCCAGAGCATTGCGGCTTCCTTGCCCATGTAGTCGGCGAACCGCTCTTCGAGCGCGATGTGCTGGGGGGTGTTGCCGGTGAGCATCCGGGAACCCATCGGACTGCCGGTGCTGTATTCATTGAGGGTCTTCTCGACCGCAGCCCGGATCTCCTCGTTGCCGGTCAGCCCCAGGTAGCTGTTGAGGGACCAGATGAGTACGGGCTTGCCGCGGAAAATCATATGAGGACCGGCTGGACCCTCCAGGATCGGCTGGGTGAAGTAGTTGTCACCCTGGACGCGGAAGGGGCCGAAATACCCTCCGTCCTCTTTACACTTGGCGAATATATCAGAAATGGTTGAATCCTCCGTGTATGCGGACCAGTCTGTCCGACAGGTTGTTACTCTGATAAGGCACTGGGTGCCGAACAAGATCGGTCCTCAGGCCTCACAAGAACCTCACGCAACGAGTGGGCAATTGGCAGTCAAGTCACATATAGTAATATCGGAACCGGAGAGGCACAAGGGGGTGGACGAATGAATTGTTCAGATCGATGAAGATGTCTGTGCAGATACAGGTACACCTTTAATATTGAATGTAACCACGGTTCCCCACATCTTGGTAGAATCCAGTACGGAGTGATATCACGATACATGAGGCGGCATAGCCAAGTGGCTAAGGCGGAGGTTTGCAAAACCTCTATTCCCCGGTTCGAGTCCGGGTGCCGCCTCCAATAATATACGCCCCAACAAGGGCTGAAGAGTCACAACAAGACTCAGAGAGGGCTTTTGACCTGCCCCGGATGAATTGCTCCAGGCTGACTGATCAGGATCTCAATATGTGTATTTGTATGCACCCTTCCAGGAGGCGAACCAGATATTCCCCAGACTGTCTTCCATGATCCAGTAGATCCTGTTGCTTGGCAATCCGTCGTCTTTGGTGAAGTACTCCCAATCGGTCCCATCGAAGCGCACGATGCCACTGCCCGATCCGAGCCAGATATTGCCCCGGCTGTCCTCCAGGAAGGCACTGTAGCTGTTCAGCAGGAATCCATATTCCTTCCGATACGCGTTCCACCTTTCTCCATCCCAGCAATAGATCCCCCGTTCGACCACATCGAACCAGAGATGCCCTCTCGAATCTATCTCAACCCGGGCAATGTTGGTAGGCGGCGCCCCGGAATCCTTGTCAAACGATGTCCACGATTCTCCGTCGAACATCGAGACCATTGACTGAGGTATCATACCCGACACCACGTCACCAAGAATCGTCTGTGTCCGGACCCGGTCGGTCCCGATCCAGATATTCCCGTCACTGTCCTCCTTCACCATCATTATCCTGGTGTCAGCGGATCCGTCGCCTCGATCGTAATGCCTGAATTCGTCATCAGAATAGGCGTATAGTCCCTGCCAGGTTCCCAGCCAGACTGTCCCGTTACTGTCCGTGAACATGGCGGTGATCGACCTGTCGAGCATACGCTGCCACA
>JALGVQ010000308.1 GCA_025774615.1 bacterium | reverse complement strand
TTATTCACTACATATAGCTGGACGTACCTGGCCGCAACAGGTGTGAAATCGTATTCATGCAGGCCGTATTCCATGGGCACGGTACCGGTCAATACCGTGGTGAAATCAGTATCAGCAGTACCTTCATTAGAAACACGAATCTCGAAGTCCTTGATACTGGCAGTCGACGAATAACCGCGCAGTATCACCCGGTCTATCATATGGGCAGCATCGCCGGTAAGTGCGATTTTCAGCCACTGGTCGGTCGGCTGGCCGATGCCGGTGTGCCATGATGTACTCATGCTGCCATCGATGGCATTTTCCGGTTGGTAAGAGGTCGACGTACCCCGTACGCTGGAAAAATCGATGATGCTGGCGCCGTCGCCCAACTGCGCCACGTTCATGTCTTTCCCCACGCTGAAGGCAGCCTCAGGGGGGCTGAGAACGGTGATGATTTGGCTGGCGCTTCCGATGCCGCCGGTATCATCGGTTACCGTCAGTGTGACCGTAAAGAAACCGCCGCCCGAATAACTGTGGGTGGGGTTTTGCAGGTCACTG
The DNA here is from genome assembly GCA_025774615.1 of bacterium. Lineage (GTDB taxonomy): Bacteria > Blakebacterota > Blakebacteria > Blakebacterales > Blakebacteraceae > Blakebacterum. Next base: position 2,174 of record JALGVQ010000308.1, on the reverse strand, counting down.
GCCGCACCGTCACCGAAGTCCCACGCCCAGGCGACCACAGTACCGTCGGCATCGGTGGACTCATCTGTGAACGATACATCCTCGCCAGCCATCGGTGCCGCCGGAGAGTATGAAAAGTCCGCCATCGGCGGCATATCGCCGGTCAGGACATTACAGTCGTCATCGATGCCATTGCCGATAACCTCTGTCATACCCGGGTTGATATCCGGGTTGGTATCATTGCAATCTATGTTTGCCCGCCAGCCGTCGCTATCGGCGTCAACCGCCAGCACGGAAACTGCCCACGTCCGGGCGACCATACCGCCGAGTGAGCTGTTATCGGACACCTGCACCTGGATGATGCGCATACCCAGTTCGGACGTATCGACAGGCTCGTAGCTGAAGCTGTTGCCGGAGGCTACCGGCGTGCCGTCAACCGACCACTGGCTGGTAACCGTGTCGCCGTCAGGATCGGAAGTCGTAACACTAAAACCGAGAGTATCGCCCAGTTCTACTTCCTGAGTCGACGAAGCCGGAGAATAAGTATCTATCGAAGGCGGGCTATTTACATTAACCACGGCAATAAAAGCGTAATCGATGCCTGTCCTGCCTTCATCATCGGTAACCTGCAGGCCGACCATGCCGTTGAACGCGTGATCGAACGTAACGGACGGTGATGCGCCGGAGGCATCATCGAATTCGCCATCGAGGTCGAGGTCCCAATCCCAGGCAGTGATGCTGCCGTCCGGGTCGGCGGAGCCGGTGCCGTCCAGCGTTATTGACGTGCCTTCATTCACGGCATACGGACCATTGGCGTCGGCCAGGGGTTTTAGCTGGAATACGAACGGGTCTGCCAGTAGTGCTGTAATAACGCCATCCATGTCGGTAACAAAGGTTCCCATGCCGGCAATGGTGTCCGTATTGGCATCAGCGAGGTCGGCAAGATAATCGTTCATAACCGCTTTGGAGAACCCGCTATAATTGGCGCTGCTTATATTGGCGCTTAATTCATCGATTTCAGTTTGCGAGATTTCCAGATTTAGCAGATACAGGGTTTCATTATCGGAAAAGCCCGATGCTTCCATTCGTGCCTGGTAATCATCCAGCGTCACCAGTGCGTCGTCGAACGGGAGGGTATCGGCGGCGAGTGCCGCGTCCAGCGACACTACTGCTGTATTGGTGAGTGCCAATTGATACGCCAGGGCATCGGCGTAATCTTGGACGGCCCGGGCGTGAATCAATGCCCATTCACCGTCCGAGGAAGCATCGGCACCCTGGTAGCGTTCTACAGAAGTAAGGAACGCCTCGGCTAACACTCCCTCAGTCATTAATGCGTTGGTAAAATCAGCGGAAGCCAGCAGAAAGAGGGCATTGCTCTGCGCATCCACGTAGTCAATCGGCGACAGCGGTGTAAGTTCGCGGTATTCCGGGTCTGGCGGGTCGGCAGCAATACCCAGGTAATGCTTGGCCATATTGAAGGCATATCCCAGAGTTTCTTCTTTGGCATTGATACTGACGCCGAGTGCCTTCGCTATTTCACTCTTTATTTTACCCATCGCGAATTTCAACAGGCACTTCGCCGGTGACAAAACGCACTCGGGGACAGAAAGAGCGTGTCCGGCATAATCCAGGGCGTCGAAGCAATTTTGAAGATCGCCCCAAAGTAAGAGATAATAAGAAGCCTGCCGTGCGGCGGCTGACTTTACAGCCGAGATGGATGCCGGCACGGGTGGTACATCGGCGGGTATGACCACCTCGAAAGCAGGGTCGAACAATGCATCGATGGGATCCAGCACCCCGTTCTGACATTCGTCATAGACAATGGCATAGGTTCCCGGCCCTACAGTACCGCCGGGAGAAGTCCAGGCAAGTGTCTGGCTGATGAAAATGCCACCCGAAGCGCCCCATACTGTATTGTACGCGCCGCCGGCGTCCACCAAAGGGCCGCCTACGGAAACGCTGCCGCTGGGCACGATGTAAATATCCGAATACGGGTAAAACCAGTCGTCAACACCGCCGGAGGCCGAGCACCCTCCGGTCGTTAAAATAGTGCCCATATCGATTCTGATTCCGACGTTGGGACCGAACGTGCTGCCACCCGTCCAGTAAAGTGTCTGTCCGGTAGGTGCTACCAGATTGGAAACGGATGTCTTCACGTCTTCGGGACCATCGAATCGTGCTGGCACCAGATTCCG
>JALGVQ010000307.1 GCA_025774615.1 bacterium | reverse complement strand
AGCGGGCGGTAGATCTCCCGTTCGGCGAACTCCGCCATCGATTCACCGGTCACCCGTTCCACGATCAACCGCAGGGTGAGGTAGTTCAGGTCGCTGTAGAGAAAGTCGCTGTCCGGTTCGATCCGGGGGGGATTCTCGACGACCCACCACCAGACTGCCTCGGGGCAGTAGGCGCCGTAATCACGGGTCAGGATCGTCCACGGTACGCCGGGAGCGAGTCCCGACGTATGTGTCAGCAGTTGGGCCACGCGGATGCCCTGCTTGCCGGCTGAAGCGAATTCAGGGAGGTAGACACTCACACGGTCCTGGAGCCGCACCTTCCCCATCTCCACCAGCCGCATCACGCTCGCGGCGGTGGCTATCGGCTTTGTCATCGAAGCCATGTCGAAGATGGTATCGAGGGTCATCGGTTCCTCGACGGGGACCCATGCCCGCCGGCCGTATGCCTTCTGGTAGACGACCTTTCCCTGTCGCCCGATGAGGAGTACCGCGCCCGGGATGATGCTGTCGGCGATAGCTTCCCCGATGACAATGTCCACCTGCTGGAGCCGGTCGATGTCCATACCGGCTGAGGATGGAGTGCCTTCCTTCAGGAGCTTCGGTGATATGGATGCGGCACACCCGGAGGCCAGCAGGAGCATGACAGAGAGGATGATCAGCGGAGCCGGCGGGACAGGGACCGTCTGCTCACGGGCAGTCATGCTGTTTCCCTGGTTGTGGTACATCTATCCTCCTTGTCGCAGGGTACGGAGCGGCAGTATAACGGAAGCCCGATTCAATCCACAATGAACTGCTGTCGAGGGTCGTGCCATGAAGATGAAAGGGGCTCTGCTGTGGATCCTTTTCTGTACCGCCTGCTCGGGAGAAGGTGTCGTGATGACCGGCGCTGACAGACTTATCGCCGAGGGGTGGGTGGCCGTCACCGGACTCGAGACGATGGCGGTCGGAGTGGTCACCAACCACACTGGCCGACTCTCTGACGGAACCCACCTGGTGGATGCCCTGCTCGACAGCGGGGTGGATGTCGTGGCCATCTTCAGTCCGGAGCACGGATTCGAAGGGTCGGCGGCCGAAGGGGCACGGATCTACTCGGCCGGTGAGACCTACCGGGATGTCGCCATCCACAGTCTGTACGGCACGAGCACCCGACCAGATGAGGCAATGCTCCAGGGTGTGGAGGTATTCCTCTTCGACATCCAGGATGTGGGAGCGCGCTTCTACACCTACACGAGTACCATGGCCAGGACGATGGAAGCTGCCGCGGCAAAGGGAATACCGTACGTCATCCTCGACCGTCCCAATCCGATAGGTGGGCGGATCATCGAGGGGCCGGTGCTCACCGTAGAGCACGCCTCCTTCGTCGGACTCTATCCGGTGCCGATCAGGCATGGATTCACGATCGGTGAATATGCGCTCTGGATGAAGGGTGAGGGGCACATTCAGGGTGGAGAGGAGCTCGATCTCAGAGTGGTGGAAATGAAGAGGTGGGAGCGGGGGATGCGGTTCCCAGAGACAGGTGTTCCCTGGGTCCAGCCATCTCCGAACATGGCGACCCCGGCCACCGCCCTGGTCTATCCCGGCACCTGTTTCATCGAAGGCACGAACGTATCGGAAGGACGGGGTACCGAACAGCCCTTCGAGCTGATCGGCGCTCCGTGGGCCGATGGAACCGGGATCGCCTCCTGGCTCAGCGGGCTCGGCCTGCCCGGGGTGCGGTTCCATCCGGCCACGTTCACACCCGGACTTCCCGGCACGAGTCTCGAGGTAAAGTGGAAGGGGGATGAATGCCAGGGAGTACGGATCGAAGTCACCAATCCTGATGTCTTCCGCGCGGTGGTGACCGGTGTGGCAGTGGTGAGCGCGTTCCGCAGATTCCACCCCGATGAGTTCCGATGGCGGGCCTCCCACTTCGACCGTCTGGCCGGTGTGAGCTGGCTCCGGGATGCTATCGAGGCAGATGATGACCCGGCACAACTCGAACAGCGCTGGCAGGCGGAAACCACCGCCTGGCGTGAGAACGCCGCCCGTTACTGGCTCTATCCATGACAAACCTGATCAGGAGAGTGGAGAGTACGCGATGACCCGTATGATGAATTGTGCCAACAGGATGCTGCGATCGGCGATCGTGACTGCTGTACTGATCACCATGACCGCTGCGCCGGCAATGACTCAGTCTGCCGGTGGGCAGACCCCGTTCACGGTGGATGACGCTCTCGATATGCTGTCGCTGAGCATCCAGGATGTCACCGATGATGGTTCCTGGCTGATCTGCTCGGTCAGCCGGCGTCGAGACCGGCTGGGCAGCGACAACACCCGCTACGGTGATCCGACTTATATGGGTCCGGGGGGCGCCGAGGTCTTCCTCATGAACGGTCGGACCGGTGAGATGACACCGCTCTTTGAAGCGCGGGTTCAGGCCCGGGGATTCACCTTCTCTCCTGACGGCAGCACCATCGCCTTCTTCCTGCGGGATGGTGATGCGTACCGGCTCCATACATGGGAGATGGCCCGGGGAAGATCGCGGGAGGTTCGGTTACGCACCGAAAAGGAGATATCCTCACGCTCGATGCTCAGATGGCTCTCCGATGGAAGTGGTCTCCTGATCCAGTTGCGGGAAGAAGGATGGGCAGAGAGTGCGCGCCAGGAGTTTCTGAGCATCACCGAGGGACCGATCATCGTCCACGATTCGGATGATCCATTCCTCAAATGGGATGC
>JALGVQ010000306.1 GCA_025774615.1 bacterium | reverse complement strand
CGACCCGACGCTGATAACTCCAGGTAGAGCCCGTAGCCACTCTTCTGATGATTGAATATAGGCGTTCCGTTCTTCCCCTGTCGCCGCGCCAGACGCATGCAGAGGAACGGTTATAATCTTATTCAGGGCGAATCCCGGATCTACTGACTGCAGTTGGGAATAACTGCGAGACAGCAATGCCGTCGCGATCAGCACTATCGTTGCAAGGGTGATTCCACCTGTCACGGCCAGGTTTCGTAAGTGTGATCCCGGAGATTCAGACGGTGCGATCTCTCTCACGCAGGTAACGGATTCCTTTCGCGCGATTCTGAAAGCTGGAATCAGTCCGGATAGCAGGCTTATCAGAATCACGAGAAGAAGAATGAAACCAAGCACTGCAGGATCGATGGCGACTTCTTCGATTCGGGGTGTGCCTGGAGGTGCAACCAACCGTACGACGGGTATCATCATGGCAGTCAGGAGTAGTCCTGCAACTACGCCAAACCCGACGATCAGGGAGCTTTCAGTGAAGAGTTGCTGGATGATCCGCCCTCTGCTGGCTCCAAGAGCTCCCCGGATTTGTATCTCCTGCAACCGTGTTGTACCGCGTGCCATCAGAAGGCATGCAACGTTTCCACAAGCCAGCAGAAGCAGGAGCCCAGCTGCTCCGAGAAGAATATACACCGGGTGACTGATCATCGGGCTGTTGAGCCAGTCGCGGACCGGGAGTGCCGAAACTCTCCATCCCTGCTGCGTTTCCGGGTAGGCATCCACAAACCTGGATGTGACGGCTGTCAGCTCTGCCTGTACCGTTTGAATCTGTACATCAGGCGCCAGCTTGCCGATAACCGTCAGTGACCGTCTGGAACGTCCGGCATTCGGATCTGCCGCCAGGGGGATAAGAATATCTCCTTCCAGCAGATATGATCCATCCAGGCTCGCAATACCGATTACGGAATAAGAACTGCCGTCGATAGATAACGTCTTCCCGAGAACCAGGTCATCGCTACCGAATCGCCGCTTCCATAGTTTCTCACTTACGATCACGACATGCTGGTTGTCACCCGGCACATCCTCCGAGGGCAGGAACGAACGTCCCCTGATTGTTTCGATTCCAAGTATTGGAAGCAGGGTATGAGACACGAGAAAGGTTGAAAGAGCTTCTGGTTCATCGACACCGACAAGGCCAAGTGTGACAGGAACGAAGGCCCCTATTTCGGTTAAGCTCTGGCTCTGTGTCTGCCAGCCAAGATAGGTGGGTTCCGGGATACCTTGCCGGAGGCCCTGCGTGCTGACCTGCTGCAGCAGGATCAGATCTTCGATGGCGGGAATGGGTAGTGGCTGCAGAACAATGGCATTGACAATACTGAAGATTACTGTTGTCGCACCGATCCCCAGGGCGAGGGTTCCGGATGTAGATAATACAAATCCTGGTTTCTTCAACAGCATTCGAACAGCATGGCGACTGTCCTGCAAAAAGGAGTCCAGTACTGCCCCGATCCGCTTCTGGCGGACTTTCTCCGCTACCTGTTCGACGCCGCCAAATTCAAGCAGAGCTGCACGTCGCGCCTGTTTCTCAGGCATTCCCTGCCGCATTTTGATGTCAATAACCAGGTTCAGGTAGCTCTGGAGTTCGTCATCCAGGTTCTGGTCCAGTTCACGCTTCCTGAACAAGGTTCGGAACAGGCTTTTGGCGGGTTTGATGCCCGGCATGACTGACCTTTTTCAGTCCGTTTCCAGGACGTTTGTCACGGCGCCGACCATACGAGCCCAGTTGAGCTTTTCAACGGCCAACTGCTTACGTCCGGCTGACGTCAATTGGTAGAATCTGGCCCTTCGATTGTTCTCTGATTCCCCCCACTCACCTTCGATCCATCCCTCCTGCTCCAATCGGTGTAGCGCGGGGAAGAGCGATCCAGGTTTGACCTCGAATACACCGTTCGTAGTCAGTCGTATTCTGTTTGCGATCCCCAGGCCATGCCTGGCCCCTGGAGCCAGTGTTTTAAGGATCAGCATATCCAGTGACCCATAGAGAAGATCCGCTCTACGTCTCGTCACAGGCACTCCTTTCATTGATCATCCCTGAGATCATTCCCCTGTTTTGAACAAGCGGATTATACTCTCACTGTTGATCCCATTCTCCCCCAGAGCCACCACTTTCCAGTAGTATTGTACACCCGGGTGAAGATCGTGAAGTATTGATTGATGAGCCTGTAAGGATGGTGGATTGGGTGCAGTGACGTGCGGGATGCCACAGCCGGCAAGAATACAAAGCACGGCAATACCAGAAAGTCGGACACCCATCCGTTGTCGCCGTAGCCAGGTGATACTCATGATGCCACAGCCCATAATGAGAGGAAAGAGGAAGAAGGTAGACTGGCCGGCAGTTACCATCTCCAGTGCCTCGACACGAACCGGAGTGCACCCGTTAAAATCGGGATCTGTCGATACATACAGATCGAACAGATCAGCATCTCCATACCAGACAAACCTTGCCCTGGCGGGATCCACTATCTGACCATGATCGGGTGAATCTAGCCGGAGTTGGTGGAACAGATCGGTGAATACCAGCGCATGTTCCCCCTTCTGCAGCTCTTCGGCAACATTGAGCGTTACGTGCTCATCATAATTATGAAAAAGATAGTATGTAATCTCACCCCGTTCGAGGTCGTAGACACTAGATGCAATGGTTGGTGGCCCTCCTACGGAATGAGCAGCGTCCAGAGCTCGGGCGAAGAG
>JALGVQ010000089.1 GCA_025774615.1 bacterium | reverse complement strand
CGCCGTAGGCGGCAATCGAGCTCACGTGCACGAACTTGTCTACCTGACCGAGGGCCGCGTCAGAGACATTCCTGGTCCCCTCGACGTTCACACGCCAGTAGCCCTCTTTATTGCCCCAGTCACCTACGAAGGCGGCGGCATGAATGACCGCGTCACACTCCCCGACCCGCTTCTGCCAGGGTCCTGGTGTGGTGATGTCACCCTCCACGACCGTGCCACCCCATGCCTCCACCTTTCCCGCGGCTTCCGGTGAACGCGCGATGGCAAACACCTCATACCCTTCTCTGAGCAGGAGGATCCCGGTCACCTTGCCGATGAACCCGCTTCCACCCGTGAGAAATATCTTCATGACGTTACTCTCCTCTGATTCGCGAAGGGAACGTAGACCGGGCCTCTGACCGGGTCAAAGAGATTTGGAGTAATAGCTGACCTCGGTGTTTCGTCTTATCCCCATGATGAAGTCTATAGGTTCAGTATTATTCATATTCCTGTTGCTCCTGATGCTGATCACGCCTGTCGGGATCTGTGCGCAATTCACCAGCAGCAGAACGGTGGCAGTGCTGCCGCTGATAAGTTCCACAGCCGACAGCGCACTGTCAGCCCACCTCTATGAATCAATAATTACAACCATGCGACCGTTTGTTCTCAGGCGCGGTGTGGAACTCACACTGGTCGGCCAGGGGATGACCAGGAGAGAACTGATATCCTCCTGCTCCCGCCCGATCGAGATGGACTCTTATGCTCAAGAGGTCGGTGCTGCATTTCTTGTCGGCGGAGGTGTATCACGAAAATCGTCCGGAGAATTCCTGGTCTCACTCATCCTCTATGGAGTCGATGACAGGACCATAATCGCGGCTGAGTCACGATCATTTCTTAATGAAACGGAAGTGCGAGAAGGTGTCATACACATGGCACAGGCGATCAGCAGGCCACGAGTTCTCACTCCATCGGATACACCGATCATGTATTCCATGGTCATCCCGGGCACCGGTCAGCTGATGGCTGGAAAGCCCCTGCATGCACTCTTTTTCGCAGGACTGTTCGTGAGAGCTATTGTCAGGGAACCGGACATCCCACAGCCTGACTATGAGGTGTTCCTTCCACGTTGGCGTAAAGAGATGAAACGACGCCGGGTTATGAATATCGTGGCTGCCTGGCTTGCGAATGTTACCGATACAATGATCCTCTGTCGGGTGAAACAGTCTCAAGTAGATCCCTCCCTCTTCTTCTCAATTATCAGGACCCATACGCGGAACGGGGGATCGGACATGATCCCCATGGCAGGTATCCGGGTACGATTCAGGCACCGGTAATGGTTCCTTCGCCTGCGTTGTGTGCTTATTTTTCTGTCATCAACATATTTCCACATGTCAGATCGTGATCTGCTGATCGGACACGTACCCCCTGCCCAGGGAGGGACCCCGGATGCCGGCTCGCATGCCGATCAACCCGCATGTCATTGAGATGGAATACGCCGTCAGAGGACCGATTCCTCAACACGCCGCGGTCATGCAGCGTGAAGGACGCCGGATCATCCCCTGCAACATCGGCAATCCGCAGGCGCTTGGTCAGCCGGCGATCACCTTCCATCGTCAGGTCGTGGCCCTGCTGGAGGAACCCTCCCGGCTTGATCGCGAGAAAAAATTCAATCGCATTCTGAAAAATACTCCAGCTATAGCCGATGAACTCCGGGAAGAGGATCTCGTCTCCGAGTACGTTCTCGACTATGTGGAGAACATGCTCAACCAATGGCCGGCTGGCATGGGAGCCTATACCGAGAGCCACGGGCCACTCTTCATCAGAGAAGCGATCTCCCGGTTCATCGATCGGCGGGATGGCGTTTCAGCCGCAGGGCTGATCCCCGCCGACCCCGACAGCATCTTCCTCACCGAGGGGGCCAGCGAAGGTGTCCGGCTCATCCTGGAGATGATGATCACCAATCCTTCGGATGGGATCATGATCCCGATCCCGCAATATCCCATTTACTCGGCCACCATCGCCCGGTGCGGTGGTACGCAGATCGATTACTACCCTGACGAGGACTGCGACTGGTGCCTGGACCGCTCAGTGCTCGAAGAATCATACGAGAAAGCAGTGAAGGACGGCGTGAACGTGCGGGCAATCGTCGTCATCAATCCAGGGAACCCGACCGGCGCGATACTGGATGAGAAGAGTGGGCGCGAAGTGGTCTCGTTCGCCCAATCGCGCGGTTTGGCGATCCTTGCTGATGAGGTCTATCAGGAGAACCTCTACGGGGCTGACTGGACTTCATTCGCGAAACTCGTGGGTGAGGAAGACGTCACCCTCTTCAGTCTCCACAGCACTTCGAAGGGATTCTACGGAGAATGTGGTCATCGGGGCGGCTACGTCGAAGCACGGAACGCTCCCGAAGTCGAAGGGTCGGATATCTCCTTCATGGAGCTGTTGCTCAAGCAGGCTTCGGTACGGCTCTGCTCCAACACGGTTGGGCAGGCACTCATGTATACGGTGATCAACCCGCCCGAGGAGGGAAGCGAACCGTGGGCAAAATATGCTGCCGAGAAGGAAGCGATCCTGTCTGATCTCTACGAGAAGGCTGTGATGGTCAGAGAATCGTTCAAAGAGATGGCGGGCGTGGAATCATTCGGACGGATCGGCGCGCTCTATCATTTCCCGCGGTTGAACGGGCTGCCTGAAGGCACTACTGACTTCGATTACTGCATGGCCCTGCTCGAAGCCACCGGCCTGGTGACCGTCAACGGTTCGGGATTCGGACAGAAGCCTGGCACCCAGCACCTGCGTATCGCGTTCCTGCCTCCAAAAGAGATGCTCGAAGAGGTCCTGCCCGAGTGGATCACGTTCCATAATGGTTATGTGAGTATGTAGCGAAGCCGGAAGCCTGCTTCAGAAAAGGTGCCCGAAGTTGAAGTAGAACCCGGTGTTCTTCTCTCCGAAGGCATCCTGCCCGAACCCTATATCCACTCGTACCACGAACGTCTCCATATAAAACCGGAGCCCCAGTGCGAGGTTACTCGCCCACCTCTCGAGATCGAACTTACGTGACATGTTCCAGACCTTGCCGGCATCGAATCCGACCACTCCCCCCAGACGCCGGTAGAGCGGGAACCGGACCTCGGCATTCATAAGCGCTGAGGCAGAATCGAGGAATCGGTCCTGCGCCATCCCCCGCATGGTGTTGACGCCCCCGATCGACAGAAGCACCTGCACCGGAAGGTCATCACCCTCCAGGTCCTGTCCAATCGCCCGGAGGGCGAACACGACACCTGGTTTCACCAGCACCTGGTAATACTGGAACCAGGCTGCGTAGCGGGTGTATCCGACGTCATTCGAATCGGCATCGGGAATATGTTCCACCTCCCCCTGCAGCACGATTCCGTGTGATGGGTTGATGAAACTGTCACGTGTGTCATATCGGAAGTTGGCGAAGATCGAGGTGTTGGTAACCCGAGACCTGTTCAGGGGAGCCAGGTTCTCGAAGATGCTCCCGATCTCGAAATTGTAGTTTCTGACCGTACGGTAGTGGAATCCCACCTGACCCACCATCTGCGGTGTGAAACCCCGACTGAAGGTGAGTCTCACGTCTGATAACTCTTTGGTATACCGCTCCTCATCGGAGAACCTGGTCTGGTTACCGATACCGAAGAATCTGTTCTTTTTAAATGTGTTATATGCGAGAGAGAGATCCACCGAGAAGGGATAGACCGTGCCCTGGCGCAACTCAAAATCAGGCAGGGAGAACACCAGTTTATACCAGCGTTCACCACCGGTGCTGTTGAACACGATCAGGTCGAATGACTCGTTCCTTCCCAGAGAACCCAGCAGGAACACCTTGGCTCCATATCCGAATCCGACATCGGTGTCGTACATGAGTATCGGCATCGGTTCGATAGTCGCCTCACCGGAATCCTGCCCCAGACAGACAGATACACCAGGCAGGATGATCAGCAGGCTGAGGAAGAAACAGCCTCTGGAAACGAGTCGCATTGGTTATACCTCGCGTTCGAATAATCGCGGCACATGGATAGTGACATGGCTCACGCGATGGCACAGTCATCACTCTATGCTGTCCGGGTGTGGGCAGACAAGAGAACAGTGTGCACACCTCCCATCAACCATTCGAGGTCCCTCCTCGTTCAACAAGCAGGGAAAGAGGTTAAAATGAGAAAGCTGATCATCACATCACTGCTGACCCTCGCCGCCGGCTGTACGAGTGGCCCGGGCCAGGAAACGATGACTGTTGAAACACTTGCCGATGGGGTCGTACGTGTTTCCCATTCCATCCTGCCTGACTACCTGTTATCAGCCGACACCCTCGCGGTCTGGGATCTGTGGGGGGATGATGCCGATTACATCTACAACAGCATCGCGGGAGTCGCGGGAGCGGACGATGGATTCTTCATCTGCGATCGTGGGAACCTGGAGATCGTCCAGGTCGACCTTCAGGGAAATCACCTTCGCCACTTCGGACAGAGCGGAGAAGGACCAGGGGAATTTCGATTCCCCCACGCCATCGTCCGGGCGGGAGATGAGCTCTGGATAGCCGATATCATGAACCGGCGTTTCTCGGTGTATTCGACTGCCGGGGAATACCTCCGGGACACGCGGTGGGGCTCATATGCGTGGCACGAGTTCATCCCGCTGGATGAATCGGGTCTTCTTATCAGTACTCAGACCAATGTGGACTTCGAGAATCCTGGTGAGATAATCCCGAACCACTTTCTCCTCAGGGTTGATCTCTCATCGGGCAGCGAAGACACTCTTACAACGATGCCCGGCCAGAAGGAACAGCAGATAGAAGTCCGATCGTCTACAGGGCAGGCCATGATCTTCGTGGGGCCTCCCCAGTTCGCCCCCCGGCTCCACTGGACATATTCCGCTGATACCAGTCGAATCCATGTGGTCACGGGAGGCGACTACCATTTTGAAGAACGTGATCTTACCGGCCGTCTGCACCGCGAGGTGTTCGCGCCATCGCCAGATCTCACGGTGACCCAACGGGATAAGGACTGGTTCTTCAACGACCAGTTCCGTTTCGGATTCGGCAGCGGTGAACGGTTCACCGCCACCCGCGCCTCCCTCGAAAAATACCCCTTTGCCGAGCGGCGGCAGGCTATCGAAGGATTGAAGACCGATCCCTTCGGACGTATCTGGGTTCTTGCCAACACCGAGAATCCTGGCACGACCAGACTCGACCTCTTCGATCATGACGGAATCTATCTCGGACACCTCGACGACATGCCGCTCCCGATCACCTTCACACAGGACGGTTCTGCCCTCATCCGGATCGATGATGACGAGGACGCCGATACGTATCTGGTGATATCTGTTCTCTCCGGTACGAACGGGAACTGACGCGCCTCGCAAATACTCCCAAATACTCCACGACTAAGAACGGGTAGCCTCCCCCGATACCTCACCATACAATGGTGACCGCATTCCCGAATCAACACGGAGGCGGAACCACGTGTCGGAACAACCGGAAATCCTCTTCACCCGCGATGAGATCCGCGAGACAGTCGCGCGGATCGCCCGTGAGATAGACGCTGATTACCGGGACACCAGGCCGCTCCTGGTCGGCATCCTGCAGGGGTCCTTTGTCTTTCTGGCCGATCTGATCCGTCAACTTGAGATACCCGTGGAAGTCGATTTCGTCCGTCTCTCAAGCTACGGATCGGGGATGAAGAGCTCACGTAAGGTGAAGACGATCCAGGGGCTCGAGAAACAGATCGAGGGACGGGACATCCTGGTCGTCGAGGACATCGTCGATACAGGACTCACCCTCTGGCGTTTCATGCACGACCTGCGCAAGCGCAACCCTGCATCGGTAAGACTGTGCGCTCTCATCGACAAGACCGCCCGTCGGGAAGCTGATGTCGCCATCAATTATACCGGTTTCCGCATAGATGATGAGTTCGTGGTGGGGTATGGGATCGACTGCAATGAACAGTTCAGAAACCTGCCGGACATCTGCCATGTGAAGGAGATTCCCGAATGAGCGACCTGATCCGGGTTGCCCGGGGGGAACAGCCCGCCGACCTGATCCTGACGAACGCCAGGATTGTCAATACCCTGAGCGGGGAGGTCGAGGAGGGCAGTGTTGCTCTCTCCGATGGGCGGATAGCCGGAATCGGTGACTATCGGGATTCCGGTGAGGTGATCGACCTTGAGGGACGTCATCTGGTCCCCGGCCTCATCAACGGGCACATCCACCCCGAGAGTTCGATGCTCCACCCGGCACGCTATGCCGAGGTAGTGGTTCCCCGGGGGGTCTCCGCAATTGTGACCGACCTCCATGAGATCGCCAACGTGACCGGACTCCCGGGGGCCCGTTACATGCTCGATGTCTGGGAACCCCTCCCCCTCGATGTCTATCTCATGGCACCATCCTGCGTGCCGGCGACTCACCTGGAGACTGCCGGGGCCGAGGTCACAGCCGACGACATCGCCGAGGCGCTCACCTGGGACGAAGCGATCGGCCTGGGAGAGGTCATGAACTTCCCCGGAGTCATCAACTCCGATGAGATGGTCCACGGAAAGATCGGGGTCGCGGGCGGACGAGCGCTGGATGGGCACGCGCCGGGACTTGGCGGAAAGGACCTCAACGCCTACATCGCCGCCGGGATCGATTCAGATCATGAATCGACCACCCTCGAAGAGGGCAGGGAAAAGCTCAGGCGAGGTATGTACCTGATGATCAGGGAGGGATCCTCCGAGAAGAACCTGGAAGCACTCCTGCCGCTCGTCACCGACCACTCCTGGCCGCGTTGTCTCTTCGTGGTGGACGACCGGAGTGCATCCGACCTTCTGCGTGACGGTGACATCGACGCGGTCGTTCGCAGGGCGATCGCACTGGGACTCGATCCGGTACGAACAATCCAGATGGCGACGATAACCCCGGCTGTGCGGTTCGGCCTGCGAGGCGTCGGTGCGATCGCGCCCGGTTACTTCGCCAACTTCCTGGTTGTCGAGGATCTTTCCGCTTTCAAAGCGCTTCAGGTCTACCACCACGGCGAACTGGTCGCAAGGGAGGGAAAACCGCTCTTCACACCTCCACCATCTGGTGACGCTGACGATACCATGCGACGGACGATGCGGGTGAAACCCTTCACAGTCGAAGACCTCCGTATCCCGGCTGAACAGGCGGATCGTCCGATCATCGAGATCATCCCCGACCAGATCGTAACCGGCCGGCTGGAGGAAAAACCATCGATCTCGGATGGAGTGGTCGTCGCAGACCCCGGACGGGACATCGCGAAGCTGGTGGTGGTGGAACGACACCACGCATCCGGGAATATCGGTCTCGCGATGGTAAAGGGCACGGGACTCACGAAGGGCGCGCTCGCGTCTTCGATCGGCCACGACTCCCATAACATCATCGCGGTCGGTACGAATGACGCCGATATCCATACAGCGATCAGGGAGGTCGAACGGCTTGGTGGAGGACTCGTGGCAACCGCCGGGGGAGCAGTGCTCGCTTCACTTCCTCTGCCGATCGCCGGCTTGCTCTCCGATAAGCCGCTCGAGACCGTAGTCGAGAAGCATGAAACACTCAAGAGAATCGCGGCTGAACTCGGCTCGGTGATGCCCCACCCCTTCGCCACCCTCTCCTTTCTGGCACTGCCGGTGATCCCGGCTCTGAAACTCACAGATAAAGGACTGGTCGACGTGAACGCATTCAGGCTGTTCGACTGATGAATGATCCCGGATTCAGAGCTCTCGAATGGATCGCCGGCAAGAATCCTGGAGACCCTCCCGTCATCAGGATGCTCGACCAGACCCGCCTCCCATACGAGGAAGTCTATGTGGGGATCAGGGACCATCGGGAGATGGCCGAAGCGATCACCAGCATGAGGGTTCGCGGCGCGCCCGCGATCGGCATGGCGGCCGCCTACGGCGTAGCCCTGGGAGCCGCCAGGATGGAGGCCGATGACGTTGACGCCTTCGTCAACGCCCTCCGTCCGGTATCCGATCTGCTTGCCGGGACCCGACCCACCGCGGTCAACCTCTTCTGGGCACTCGACCGGATGCAGAGAGCGGCTGAACAGGCACGAGCAGGAGGTGGGGACATTCCGGCGATCCGCGAGCGACTCATCGCGGAAGCCTGTGAGATCGACCGGGCGACCTTCGAGTCAGACATCGCACTCAGCGAACATGGCGCCGAACTGATCGAAGACGGCGCCAGCGTACTTACCCACTGCAACGCTGGAGCGATCGCGACCGGCGGCTACGGCACCGCCCTCGGCGTGATCCACGCGGTCCATGAGAGTGGGCGGGATATCCATGTGTATGTGGATGAGACAAGACCGAGACTGCAGGGCGCAAAGCTCACCGCCTGGGAACTCACCCGGTACGACATCCCCTTCACCCTGATCAGCGACAACATGGCGGGGCACTTCATGGCCAGGGGAGAGATCGACGCCGTCATCGTCGGCGCCGACCGGATCGCGGCCAATGGTGATACCGCCAACAAGATCGGTACCTATACCACGGCAGTACTCGCTCGTGAGCATGACATACCCTTCTACGTTGCGGCGCCGCTGAGCACTGTGGACCAGAAACTGGCCTCAGGCGACCTGATCCCGATCGAGGAACGTGATCACGAAGAGGTAACGCTGATCGGTGATGTCCTGATCACTCTCGACGGCGTCACGAGCGCGAACCCGGCCTTCGATGTGACACCCAACCGGTACATTTCCGCGATCATCACAGAGCGGGGAGTTGTCCGGGATCCATTCGATAAAGGTCTGGCTACACAGTTCGAGGAACACGACCGGGAAAGGACCTGAGTACCATGACGGAAGCAAGGATCGGCATCATCGGCGGTACCGGTTTGTATGACATCGAGGGTTTGACCGGGATCGAGGAGGTGAATCCTGACACACCGTTCGGCGAACCGAGCGACACGATCATGCTCGGTGAGCTGGGTGGCGTGCCCCTTGCGTTCCTTCCCCGCCACGGTCACGGGCACCATCACAGTCCGACCGAGATCCCGGTGAGGGCGAACATATTCGCGCTGAAATCCCTCGGCGTGGAATGGATCATCTCGGTCAGCGCTGTTGGAAGCCTCAAGGAAGATATCCACCCCGTCGATCTCGTGATCCCCGACCAGATCATCGATCGGACGAAGAGCCGCGTGAACACCTTCTTCGGTGGCGGGCTTGTGACCCACCTCTCTTTCGCCGATCCATTCTGTCCCATCCTGAGCGGGATCCTGCACCAGGCTGCATCCGAATCGGGCGCAACGGTCCACATGGACGGCACCTACATCTGCATGGAGGGTCCCCTCTTCTCCACCAGGGCCGAATCGAACCTCTATCGTTCCTGGGGTGCAGACATCATCGGTATGACCGCTCTGCCCGAGGCCAAACTGGCGCGTGAGGCAGAGATCTGTTACGCCACACTGGCATGTGTGGCCGATTACGACACCTGGCACGAGACTGAGGAGACGGTGACGATCGACATCGCCATCGCGAATCTGCTCAAGAACGTCGAGACCGCGAAAGAGATCGTGTCGACTGCGGCACACCGCATCCCCGAGACCCGCGAGTGTGAATGCGCGACCGCCCTCGAGCGTGGAATCATCACCGCACGAAGACTGATCCCCGACCAGATGAAGCAGGACCTCGACCTGTTGATCGGGAAATACCTCGGGGATTGACAGCAACAGAGTGGTATGGAGAACATCCCGGTCATTCCGCTAGAATGGAATCACGACTGAATTGGTACAGAGGACAGATGATGTACCTGATCCACCCCCTTCTCTGAACGATTGACGGAGGCACACAATGCGTAAACGGACATCTCTCCTGGGCATCGCGACCATGCTGGTCGTGTTGAGCAGCGCCTGCGCCCAACAGTACAGCGGCCCGCCCGCGGATCTCGTCATCCGCAACGCGAAGGTCGTCACCATCGACCACGACAACCGCAGAGCCCAGGCGGTGGCGATGATCGGTGAGGAGATCATCGGTGTGACCTCGAACCGGGGCATAGGGCAGTACATCGAGGAAGGAACCACGCAGGTGATAGACGCCGGCGGGCGGCTGGTGATCCCCGGCTTCAACGATGCCCACGCTCACTGGAATTCACTCAATCCCGACTATATCGAACTCCGCTACATCACCGATAAGAACATCATCACAGATCGGGTCCGGGAGCGGGTGGCTCAGGTAAGGCCGGGAGAACTCATCCGGGGGGGGCACTGGGAACACGAGATGTTCACCGACAGGCAGTGGCCGACCAAGGAACTCCTCGACGAGGTCGCGCCGAACAACCCGGTCGCCCTCAGCCGGGCCGACGGGCACTCGGTGCTGGTGAACTCTTTCGTCCTGAGAGCCTCGGGCATCACCAACGACACACCTGATCCCTTCGGAGGCGAGATCCAGCGCGACCCGGTCACGGGAGAAGCCACCGGGATCTTCAAGGAATCCGCCAGCGGCCTTCTCAATTACAACGCGGTCAGGGTCGAGCGCACCCCGGAGGAACAGGCAGAACGATCCCGTCGTGGATGGGATGCCGCCAACGAGATGGCGATGCGACTCGGTGTAACGAGCATCCAGCATCCCGGCGGCGGCAACGCTGACCTCTACCAGAGCATGCTGGATGAGGGTCGGCTTCCCTACCGCATCGATGTAGCCGGCAGGCTGACAGATGACCAGGACGCTCTGGCGCGATACGATGAACTGCGCAAGCGATTCCCTGCTGAGGGAAACTGGATCCGCTTCGGGTATCTGAAGGGCTTCATCGACGGCACGCTCGGATCGGGTACTGCCCTCTTCTTCGAACCGTTCGAGGATGAGCCGGACAAGTCAGGTCTGGCGATGATGCCGTACGATGAACTGGAACGCCGCATCCTGGCCTCTGACGCAGCCGGGTTCCAGATCGGTATCCACGCGATCGGCACCAAGGCCAACGACTGGATCCTGAACGCCTACGAGAAGGCCGAGGAGGTCAACGGCGTCAGGGACAGCAGGCA
>JALGVQ010000305.1 GCA_025774615.1 bacterium | reverse complement strand
CAAGATCCTCCCATGGCGGCACCTCCATCCGTCCCTGGCTGACCTCGAAGATCCGGGCATCGGTACTGCCCGAGTTCCAGTAGATGGAGAGGTACATGCTGATCAGGTCGGTCAGTGGCGCCCCGGCGATGCCGGCCGCAAACAGGTCTGTCTGTGTCACGATGAACGCGGTCTGGTAGGCTCCCCATGAGTGCCCGACCAGGCCGATCCGGTCCCGGTCGATCATGCCGGTCTCTATGACCTTCTCGACCGCGGGTACGACACATTCCACCGACGAGAGACCCGGGTTCCGGTCGCGGTAGACGATGTCGGGCTGGAACAGGAAATAGCCGTTCTGCGTGAAGACCGTCGTATTGTAGGCACTCCGCTCGGAGGGTGTGATGTAACGGTGGACTCCGTTCGATACGATCTCATAGATATACACGATCATGGGGTACTGCTTGCCCGGTTCGTAGTTTGCCGGGTAATAGAGGGCACCCTGCATCTCCTGACCGTGGGCATTCTCGAAGTCGACCAGTTCCGAACGTCCCCAGGCGTAATCACTCTGGAACGCGTTGGTAGATGTCACCTGGCGGGCGTCCGACATGTCAGGTCCACCCACGAAGATATCGGGTGAGTCGTCATAGTCCTGAACAAGCCAGGCGTAGACGTCGGCATCTCTGGCCTTCACCAGACGCTGGACGTTCATGTCGAGGAAAAGCAGTTGCTCCACTTCACGCTGTCGGTTCTTGAGGCCGAATCCTGATTTCTTCGACCAGTCGCCGGACAGGTTGAGATACATTGGCCGGGAGAGGTCGATGAACTCCTCCTCCGGGTCGAGCCGCTGGTAGCGGTGCCGTATACGCTCATCGGTGCCGGTCGTGAGTTGCAGGTACCTCGATCCGTCTGTACGCACCTCCCAGATGTCATACTCGTCATACAACAGGATCGCCCGGTCATCCTCCGTCCAGCCTGCGTAGCGGAAAGGAGGCTTCTGCACCACCGTGTGATCATCCTTCAGGTCGACGAATACCGTCGGTACATCCCGGGTGATGTTGGTGTGCGTACCCTTCTCCAGATCGTAGGTGTAGTAGTGATCGTCCTCGAGATAGAGCAGATAGCGGCCTGCCGGACCCGCACCGTAGAAGTACTCCACTTTGCTTATGATCCTGGTGCGCTCACCTGAAGTGACATCGATCACGTAAATGTCTCTGAAAACCGGACCGAACATACCCTCGTGTTCATAGGGCGAGCCATCGATGCCGATCGCGAGTTCATCTCCCTTGATCAGCGAGACATCCTCCGTCAGATCGTTGCCGAGCTGGACGAATCCACCCGTATCGAGGTGCCATACAGAGAGGAAGTTCTCCTGACGGTTCCTGCCGGCCTGTACACGCTGTTCGGGCCAGATACTGACATCGCTGGCGTGCCAGATCTCGACGTTGGCCGGCTCCACATCATCCAACTCACTTTTGCCGCCGGTCGTCTCCTCTTCGTCGCTCTCTGTCTCCTCTGTATCGCTCTCTGTCTCCTCTACCTCTTCCGACTTCGCCTCCCACTCTTTGATGCCGAAGAAGAGAGCTGAGCCGTCATCAGACCAGCTGAGAGACCGCATGTCCACGATGCGCATGTCGGCGGTGAACCTTTCATCCGCCTGATGGTCGTATTCCTGCATCTCCGCCCGTCGCGCTTCCAGCCCCTTCCATGCCACTACCACATGTGTGGGATCCTCGTGACCCTCGTCCTCGAGGACCTTGAGCGCCGCAAGATCATCCGATTCCTCACGCCAGGTCAGGTCTTTGAAAACTGCATCATCGGAAACAAGTGTTCGCAGTACGCCGGCTGCGGGATCGAATATCTGTACTCCGTTCCCCGCTTTCCCCTCGGCGTCGATGATCATCGCAAGCAGGCCGCCCTCATCCTGCCAGGCGAATTCCGAGATGTTACCGAAGTTGGTATCGATACCGGTCGTCAGATCGCGCACAACCAGATCGGCACCGGCGCTCTCCCGACCCTCTGCCGGATAGCGCCGCATGGCAAGGAAACCGCCGTTGTCACGGAAAACGAATGAGGAAACGTCATCGACGCGGATTTTCTCACCGGTAGTGAGATTGAAGAGACCCATCCGGTTGCGGACCGGCTTCTTCGCCTTCTCCATCTGCTCCCGCTCATCTTCTGAATAGCCGATGCTGTACGCAATCCAGCGCGAATCATCTGAGAATGTCGGGCGACTTCCATACTCGATGATCTTCGTGCTGTCCGCTGAGAGGCTGTGGATTTTCAGTTCGTTCTCACTGTTTACCCGACTGAGATTCCAGGTCATCCACGTACCGTCAGGTGAGAAGGCCTGGAAGCCGAGCGATTCCCATTTGCCATAGTCTTCAGGAGTGAGAACCGGCTTCTCCTGCCCCAGGGTAGTCGATGAAACAACCAGGATCAGGAGGAGGGAGAAGGTGAGGAGGGGGGCACGCGAGGGGCGCATAGCGGACTCCTTTATCTATCTGTTTTCGAGCAGACTCATCACGGCGTCGATGATCGTTGCCGAGTTCAGGCCTGCGGCTTTTCCTGCTTCCAGTGCTTCTTCGACGTCCATATCCCTGGCAAGGCACAGATATGCCATCCAGAGACCACCGACACGCACCGAGACAAAACAATGTACGAGAACCGGTCCCGATGTGCCAGCCAGCACCTCGGTGAACCGATCCACGATCTCTCTGGTGATGCGGGATGACCGGATGGGGATGTGCACGTATTCCATTTCGAGCTCTTCCACGAGGGCCGGTTCGTCGAAGG
>JALGVQ010000304.1 GCA_025774615.1 bacterium | reverse complement strand
CTGGAAGCGGCCTGTCATCAGGGATACATACCGGGCATATCTGGATGGCCCCTGGTCCAGGATTGCGGAGGGTGACTTCGAGGGAGCGCACTCTCTTCTTGATCCGCTCCTGAAACTTGAACTGCTGCGTGTATCTGAAGCATGGTACCTGGATGCTCTGGCACTGATGGAAATCCTGGATCCGGCAGCCCGCAGGTTGGCCGAAGAACGGATCAGGCAGGCTATTCGCCTCTCTCCGGAGGACATGCGCTATCGGCTCACACTGGCGCAGATACTCTACAGACGGACATTGACGATGATGATGTTCCGAATACCGCCGATGCTCTGGCATTGAAGGCCCGAATGAGGCTCCAGGCCTGGTGGGCTCTCGGCTGGCATGGCGGAGGATTCGGGAGACCGGTCTCGGAACGCAAAATGGAGCCGGAAGTGGCCCTGCAGGAAGCGCTGAATTATCTGAACAGGGCATTGATCATCGATCCCGACAACTCCATGGCAACCTGGTGGCTGGGGCTGCATTACATGCTGACCGAAGATTGGGCAAGTGCCGCCCAGACAATGAATTACCTCGTCAGCCATGGAGCACACACCGCCGAAGCGTTGCTTGGAAGAGGATTGGCCCTGCAGCATCTGGGCTTCCTGGAGGAAGCCTGGCGGAATTACCAGGCGGGAATCCGGGCCCTCCCGGAAGACGTACAGATGATCGCAATCGATCCACGCTGGATCATGCCCCCCTCTGTCGGCGGCATACAGCATAGAGGAAGAGGTGCTGACAGACTCTCACTTGCAGCACGACCTGACACCACCGAGACCGGTTACGCCCAGGCCTCCGCAGATACCTTTTTCTGGCGGTCGCGCGATCCGCTATTCATGACAGAGGTTAACGAACGACTGCTCGAACATTTCCGACGATTCGCCTATGTATCATGGATCTTCGCCTCGGAGAATCTGGGATTGAAGGGTTGGGATACACTGAGAGGCCAGATCTATCTTCGCTACGGCACTCCTCGGAACTCGAATAACCAGCGGAATTCGATACAGGACATGATGACAGGAAGACTCACAGGCGGTGGATCGGGTGGTATGGAGTCATTGTCATCAGTGAATTCGATGCTGGACGCCATGCTGGATGCCCAGGAATTCTGGCAGTATGAGGATTTCACCTTTGCGTTCGGAGGTGGGTTTCTCTCAGGCAATCTCTCACTCGGACCTGCGCCGAGAAGGGAGGGGGGGCCGGATTATATCGACACACGAAAGGAATTCAGGGATCTGCTCGAGTCGACACCTGAATCGGCGAAGGTGGAAGGAAGCATTGAGATCCTGCCTCTCGAGGTCACCTGGTATCGATTCCAGAGCCCGGCAGGTAACGCCGAATTCATTCCGGTTATCCATTTCCTGAATCTCCCCGGCGATCTCCCCCGGTCGACAATAAGAACTATCGACTATCCCATGTCATTCTTTCTGCTTGATGACACCTGGGACAAGATCGAATCGCGACAGGAGGATGTAACGGTCACCAGGTGGAGTTCTGCGCGGCGCAGGTTTGCGGTGGGACCCCTCCTCTCTCCGACCGGTATTTCTCAACCGGATAAAATCAGCTATGGAGCCGTCGAACACATGCCGGCAGACAGGGAGATCGCCTACGCATCCCGCGATACTCTCGACAGACCTCTCGGATCACCCCTGGAACTCTCGAGTCTGATCGTCGCCAACCAGGTGGATGATTCGGGTCAGTCAGCGGTATGGCCTGAAGGCAGTTTCATTACCCGCAATGATGTTTCTGTGAGCGTACGTCCCACGAACCGCTTCTCGCTCAATGAACCAGTGTACCTCTATTTTGAGATCTATGGCCTGGGAAAGGATGCTTTCGGGGCCACCAGCTATGAGCTCGAATTGACCGTCGAGGCATCCCGATCCAACCAACCGGTGTCTGCCCTCGTCCGATTCGCCCAGGCCCTCTTCGATCAGGAGGCGACTCAGCAGGGCAGAGTCACCCTCGTGACACAACGATCAGGGATATCCACTGACGAGCAGGAGTATTTGCGGATCGCATTCCCGGTGGAACAACAGGCGGACGTCTTCATCGTCACTGTGGGGATCAACGATCTGGTACGGGGTCAGCGATCCGAACGCACGATCCGGGTGCAGGTGGGTGGATAGATCTTTGAGGAACGTCACCTTCAAGCCTGTCTGGTTATTCCTGATCCTGCAGGTATCTTCATGTGCCTCTCACCAGCCTGAACCAGTGGCACGGCCCGGAATCTCACTCCCTGAGGTGCGACCGGTCATCATCCTTACAGAGGAAGAACGTCTCGATCTCGAACTGATCAGGACACTCCTCAATCCGATTGTTGAAAGAGATCTTGACGATTCGGAAGATCCGGTAGGCTGGATGACCGCCTGGTGGGATGATCACGATCCGACTCCCGGCACCTTGATGAACGAAGCTTTTTACGTATTTCAGCAGAGAGCAGGTTATCTGAACGATCGGTTCCCCGATATGCCTCTTGCGGATATCACAGAGCCGTGGAAGTCATTCCTGCTGTTCGGATATTGGGACGAGATACTCATCGACAATCATTTCATCCGAATGGAGCGTTTCCGAAGGGTCCAATCCAACCGAAGGCAGTCGGGGACCGATCTCACAACAGTCGACAGGCTGGTGATGATGAACGTTGGTGCCACCCAGGTACTTATCTACCAGGTTCCCGAACCGTTTCACTTGTCCATTCTGAAAGGGAGAGTCATTGAAGGCGCACCAGGTCTGATCATCCCGTCCCTGGAGGGTGTCTGGGATCTGATTGAAGACCCGGAAGCCGATGTCGAACAACGCAAGGAAGCCCTCAAAACCGTTTCCTGGTACGAACTTCCGGAGATCGCAGAGCGGCTTCTCGGTATCCCGGATACATTCTTCACTGATCTGCAGGACGAACTGGATGAATGTCTCAGAAGACTCACGGGACCAGGGGAGCTCAGAGACTCGCAGCAATAACCGCGGCGGGAGCAGGGACCGGTCTTCAGCTCTCACGAACCCTGGCACCCGATTATCCGGCCAGCCAGTTCTTTGCCGATCTGGATAGACTGAACGATGAATTTTCTTCCATCCAGCGATCGGGTTTCAGGGGTCTGCACCCCGCTCTCTTCAATAACCCCGAGGCGCTTCTCACCAAGCTTGACCTGCAGTTCCACTCGGAATCCAGCGTGACAGACTGGGACTGGCGGGGGGATATGTCGCTTGTATATGGTCCGCCAAACAGCATTGTCGAAAGCCAGCACACAGCAAATTACATTTTCGGCCATCCGGAGTTATTCCAGGTTACCTCAGGGATGCTCGGAACG
>JALGVQ010000303.1 GCA_025774615.1 bacterium | reverse complement strand
GGCGCCCATATCCCGCCAGAGATCGAGAAAACGCTCCACCGCATCACTGCTCTGCCGGCTGAGCGCACCGAGAGAGCAGGTATTCAGATAGACCGACTTCTCGAAGATGGGAAATTGTTCACGGAATGCCTGCCACATGGCAACCTGCCCTTGAAGAAGGGCGGCCTCCCACACGGGAGACCGCCCTGAAAACCGAGGACCCCTTGACTACAACGTGCGACTGATGTCGAAACTGAACCCTACGGGTTACTTGCCGATAGCGTAACCGACGTTGAGCCCGAACAGCAGCGCACTGTTCTTGTAGATCCCGTTATATACCGCATGCTCACCATTGGTGTCGGCGTCGCCGAACATGAGGTACATGAACGCCGCGTCAATGGTCATCGAGCCGAAGGTCTTACCGACACCGAGCGAGAAACCGGTCCGCTTGGCGTCAGGAAGCAGAGGGCTGATGCTCTTGTTGGGTACCGGGGTCTCGTCGTAGAGGAACCCGGCCCGGATGGCCATGGTGTCATCTTTCCAGAACTCGGCACCGATACGGACTGTCATTGAGTTTTCGTAGTCCTCATCGATGACCTCAGGCCCTGTCGGTAGGCCGGTGATGGACAGCTCCTCAAACGAACTCCAGCCGGTCAAGTTGACATCGACTTCGAGAAGAAGCTGATCGGTGGCCTGGAAAGCGACCGCTAACGTCGTGACCGATGGATAGGCGATACTGGTGGCAACGGCGTGCTCTCCGACTGAACCAGCGACTGCTCCATCGATCGGCGCAACACCTGTCAGGATCTGGGTGATCGTCGCTGTACCCTCGTAATCAACATCCACAGCGGCGCGGTATGCAGCACCCAACGTGATCTGATCGCTCGCCTCGAAGAGTAGCCCCGCGTTGAAACCGATAGCGGACGCCATGTCAGTCTCAAGTTCCGCAGTCGCGACATCAAGGATTCCCAAGCCGAAAGCAGTAGCGTCATAGAATGAGTAGCGGTCGAGGGTGACCATCGACATCCGGATGTCCACCCCAACTCCAATACTCAACTGGTCAGATACTGAAAAGGCAACGGTGGGATTGATCGCCACACCAGCAATATCTGTTTTTGTGCTCAGATATCGACCGGTGAAACTTTCCGGGTTTTCCCATTCGGTGCCCAGCCCGAATGGTGCGTGGACACCCAACCCCAGAACGATCTTCTCATTCAGTCGATGACTGATGTAGACGTTGGGAGGGGTAAACACCTGGCTCGCCTGCGTTTCAGCAGTACCGGCAGCCGGATACGGGCCACTTCCCTCGAATTCTCCAGAGGGCAGGATGAAAGTTGCACCCAGGTAAATCTGTGTCCCGTCAAGCATGGCCAGACCGGCCGGGTTGTAGAACATCGCTGACGGATCAGAAGGAGAAGCCGCAAACGCACTGGCACGCCCCATCGCACGGGCGCCCTGCTCGTAGATGCTGAAGGCTCCCGCTTGTGCAGAGGACAGCGGAAGGGCCAGCATTAATCCCACGGCACACAGGCCAAGGAATGCTCGCGCTCTACTCATTCGAACCTCCTTACAATACATTGAATCGAATGGTTGAAGGTCGGAGCCGGGGCATACTACCTCGGCTTGATGTACCGGCGCCGACAATACCCCCTGAGGTGAGATGTTGTCAACGTTTGCTAAAATGAATGTTGTCGAAATGTCACTCGAGGAATTCGACACAATCTGCTCGACCTTAAGGCATATCTTGACGACGTCATAACCTCTACCTACTCTCCTTTCGATATGGCGAATCAGAATCGAACCACTACTGCTCCCTCTCTGAAGATCGTCGAGGGAGTGGACTTCATCACCGCGCCCCTTTTGTCCCGTATCATTGCGTATATCCTGGATATGGTCACCTCGGTGATCATCCTGCTCTCTCTTCATCGCTTCGTCGGCGTATGGATCCTGAACATACTTGGGAA
The DNA here is from genome assembly GCA_025774615.1 of bacterium. GTDB lineage: Bacteria > Blakebacterota > Blakebacteria > Blakebacterales > Blakebacteraceae > Blakebacterum. The sequence goes on along the minus strand of JALGVQ010000303.1, from coordinate 2,861 downwards.
TGACTCTTTCACGGGGATGACCGTCAATACCTCACTCTGGTTCATCGGCGGCCTCGGGTACTGGGTGGTCATTCCCACCGTGGCCAGCGCTACACCAGCAAAGATGCTGTTTCAATTGAGGATACTCTCCGAGAGCCCGGGACCATTGACTCCCCTTCAGGTCATCCAGCGTGAGATCCTGGGGCATGCCGCGACCATTCTCTCCCTGGGGATGGGATTTCTGTTCCTGGTATCACGGGATCCAGAGGGTCATGCCCTGAACGACAGGCTTTCCGGGACAAGGCTGGTTCAGTTCACTTCACCCCGCCCGGAACTCTACAAGATTCAGGATCTGCATGCCGATACTACAGAGGGTACCTGGATCAGCTATGAAGCTGTCCCAGGCTCCTCTGATGCCGACGATACTGGCGGTACTGGTATCGGCAATGCAGATGAAGATGATACGCTGCCATCCACGATCACCGATCTCGTCGAAGAGGTGGACGGATCTCCCCTGCCTGGCCCGGTCGTTCCCTCCGTTCCGCCACCCATTACCGGCAGTCTCTATGTCCGTCCATCAACCGAGACTGCTTTTGAACGCAAGCAGCGAGCTGCAAGGGGACCAACAGTCCTGGATCTTGCAGAAGCACTGCGACGGACGGCCGAACTTGTCGCACGGGGTCAACTGACCCAGAAAGTGCTGGACAGGAAACGTCAGGATTTCGTTGCCCAGATGGAACGTATCGATCTGAGTGAACCGACCGAATCGATCAGGATCGTAGTCGAACTGGGTCGTGAAGGATTACTGACGCGTGATGAACTGGAAACCGTCAGGGATATCCTGCAGAATCGTCTTGCTGATTGATCGTCTCTGATCCAGATGAAAAGAGTGGAGGATCTCAACATGGGATCACCTGGAGAGTGTGTGCCCGGAATAGACCTGGATACGACAAAGGAACCTGCGCTGCGGATTATCCTGCTGCCCAAGGATACCAACGGCATGGGAACCATTTTTGGAGGCGCGATACTCAGCTATATCGACCTTGCCGGCGCGGTAGAGGCACGTCGCCACTGCAACGCCATCTTTGTGACCGTATCCATGCGGGAGGTCGTATTCAGGCATCCTGTCTTTGTGGGGGATGTGGTCTCCTTCTACACCAAAGCAAAGAAGATCGGTACCACATCGATTACCGTAAGTGTGCGGGTCGAAGCGATCCGGGTTATCGGTGAGCAGGCTGGTGAGCGGATCCATGTGACTGAAGGTGAAGTGGTGTATGTGGCAATGGACCAGGAGGGCAACAAACTCAGGATCAGCAGTGATTAAGCAACTCGTTACACCTTTTGCATGATCGATTTCCTCTGCTAGACTCTCACCAGTTCATTCTCCTTAATGAGAGGGAGGTGTTCCGGTGAGCGTCCACCCACTCGAATATCTTGAGAGTATCAGCCATACGATCGTGAAAGACTGGGCCTATCAACTCAGTCATTCCAACTCCCTCTACTCCGGCCGACCGATACCCGAACTGGAAGCAACCACCAGGGAGTGTCTCGACGCCTATCTTGTAGCGATCAAAGAAGAGGATTTCGAACCTCTGAACGATTTCATCGCTTCGATAGCAGCATTACGTGGTTCGATGTCATTTTCAGAACACGAGGTCGTCGATGCGTTCCGGGTATTCAGAAAGATCGCCCTGGATTACCTGCTCGCGGGACTTGTCACGGATGAGGTCGATATCGATCCGGTTTCCGATGTGATCGACGCGATCTGCCAGGTCGTTGACTATACCATCATGCGTTTCAGCGAAATCTATTACACTGCGCGAGCAAATCAGGCGTCGAAAACAGCCGGATAGAGAGTTCAGGGGATCGCGACCCAGGTCTCGAGTATCAGCCCGATCTCGATGGGGGGAATTCCATTGGTGTGAGCGATGTCACGCACGGGTGCGTCCGGGGAGACACCCTCAATTCCGGCAAGCTCAAGTTGATGCATGGCAGTAACGAGGTCGATCTCCATCAACCGGCAGTACGTAGCGAGTGGGAACTTTTCGATCCGAGCGATTGCAGGTGCCTTGCTGTTTGCCCCCCATCCCTCACTCAGTCGGTCACTCAGATCCATGATGGGGCCAGCCGGGAAGATGTTCAACAGGGTGATGAGGACAAATGCCGCAGTGATTCCGAAGGCAGCGGTCAGTTCCCGCCAGTACTGCCTTCCCTGCTCCAGACGCAGTCTCATGTACATCAGGAGCGCCCGACGGTTGTAGATGACATGCGTGAGAGCAGCTATCACAAAGAGCAGAGCGAAAACGGTGTGGAGTGCTTCCCAGAAGTGCTTCTCCAGACCAAGGAAGCGCCAGTTGATCCACTCAGCGATGCGGGAGGGTGGTTTCAGATAGCAGATGATCCCGGTGAACGCAAGAATGAGCCCGGTTGCGAATAGTGAGAGTGCTGTGAAGACGCGAGGTTGGAACCGTTTCCCGGAAACCATGGTTCCCCTTTCGATGTGTCGACGGTGATGCATGGAACCGGTGCTACACTTTCTACCACCGGGAACGGTGCTCTCTTGACAGAAATGTAACCATTGTTCGGCTGAATAAAACGGAAAGTGTTTGCACACCCAAGTTAATCTAACCTGAACCAATCCATTTCCGGCGAATTATGCCCTGAATTGTAGACTATCGAGATAAGTCTTTGGCCTGGATCTGTAGCAGTTGGGTATCTATACATTTTTCATACTAAACAGGGTTTATCTTAAAATGATAAAGTCCGTTTAAGTTGTAAAAGAAGCCAAAAGAAAAAGCGGGCCACAGCGAGCAGCTGTAAACCCGCTTTATTCATTGGTGGCCTGTACGGGAATCGAACCCGTGTTACCGGCGTCAGAGGCC
>JALGVQ010000302.1 GCA_025774615.1 bacterium | reverse complement strand
GCGGTACTGGTCGATCGGCAGCAGCGCGACCTGCCGATCAGGGCCGATTTCGTCGGCATGGAGACGCCTACCGAGAAAGGCATGGAGATCCTGGTCAGGCTGAACGAGGTGGATGGTGAAGACGCCGTCTACCTCATCGACGCCCCAGCATGAACGGAGAGCAGCGAGTGAGTGAGAAGCAGCTGTCGATCAAACATCTGACAGGCCTTGAAGGTGTGCCTGCAGACGATATCCGCCTGATCCTCAATACGGCTGATTCCTTCCGTGAGATCCTTGAGCGCCCGATCAAGAAAGTGCCGACTCTCACCGGTGTGACGGTGGTGAATTTCTTCTACGAGGCATCGACGCGGACCCGGCTCTCGTTCGAGATGGCCGAGAAGAGACTCAATGCCGATGTGGTCAACTTCAGCACTTCCACGTCGAGCGCCAAGAAGGGCGAGACCCTGAAGGATACGATCCGCAACATCGAAGCGATGAAGATCGACATGGTCGTGATCAGGCATGGTCATTCAGGCGCACCCGATTACCTGGCCCGCGTGACCGATGCGATCATCCTGAACGCGGGTGACGGATGCCATGAACATCCGACCCAGGGGCTCCTCGACCTGCTGACCATGCGACAGAACCTGAAGAAGCCTTTCAAGGATCTGCGGGTGGTCCTGGTGGGTGACTTCCGGCACAGCCGTGTCATCAGGAGCAACATCTGGGGATTGAAAGCCCTCGGCGCCTCCGTAGCCGTATGCGGCCCTCCGAGCCTGATACCTGCCGGAGCGACTGCCTTCGATATCGACATCTACGATGACCTGGATGAAGCACTCAAAGACGCCGATGTGGTGAATGTGATGAGGATACAGCTCGAACGTCAGGAGGGTGGCCTCATCCCCAGCCTCCGGGAATACAACAGGACGTTCGGTCTCACCAGCGAGCGTCTGAAGAATACGAAGAAAGACCTGCTCATCATGCACCCCGGTCCGATCAATCGGGGGGTGGAGATCGATACCGATGTCGCGGACGGTCCGCGCTCGGTCATCCTGCAGCAGGTGACGAACGGAGTTGCGATACGGATGGCCTCCCTGGTGCTTCTCGCGCCGCAGAAGGAAGCCGTGGCAGGCTGAAAGGAATTGTGACCGGTGGCTGACATTCTCATCAAAGGTGGAAGGGTCATCGACCCGTCCCAGGATATCGACAGGGTGACCGACGTGGTGATCAGGCGGGGGCGGATCGAATCCCTCGCAAGGGTATCCCGAAACGCCGCTGACAACTTCGGGACCGTGATCGACGCGAAGTCAAAGGTCGTCTGCCCGGGACTCCTGGACCTGCACGTGCATCTCAGGGAGCCGGGGCAGGAGCACAAGGAAACGGTGCTGACCGGGAGCCGCGCGGCTGCCGCGGGCGGATTCACCGGTGTGGCGTGCATGCCGAACACCACTCCCGCCATCGATAATGCCGCTACCGTGGGGCTGATCCTGGAAAAGGCCACAGAGGCGAAGTTCACCGTCTGGCCGATCGCCGCGATCTCCCATGGCAGGGAAGGGAAAGCCCTGGTCGAGATGGCCGAACTCGTGGAGTGCGGCGCCATCGGTTTCAGTGACGATGGCGATCCTGTCTGGGACAGCCACCTGATGCGGACGGCGATGGAATACTCCCGGATGCTCGGTGTTCCGATCATCGAGCATGCCGAGGATCCTGCCCTTACCGTGCTCGGATCGATGCACGAAGGGCAGATGTCGGCCCTGCTCGGGGTGCGCGGTATGCCCGGCATCGCCGAGGATGTGATGGTCGCCCGCGACATACTCATCGCCGAGTACACCGGCGGTCACCTCCATATCGCCCATCTCAGTACCGCTAGGAGCCTCCAGCTCATCAGGGACGCCCGCAGGCGGGGTGTCAACGTGACCTGTGAGGTCACTCCCCACCATCTCACGATGTCTGATGAAGACGTCAGGGCCTCCGGGCTCGATCCCAACTGGAAGATGTCGCCGCCGCTCCGTACAAAGGCCGATATCCGGGCCCTGCGGCGTGGTATCAAGGATGGCACGATCGATTTCATCGCGACCGATCATGCTCCACACCACCTGGATGACAAGGACACCACCTTCGAGGACGCGGCTTTCGGCATCACCAGTATCGAGACAGCCCTGGCCGTCGTGATCACCGAACTGGTGAAACCGGGTGTGATCGACCTCCCTCAGGCAATCGCGCTGATGAGCACGAACGCCGCCGGTGTGTTCAACCTCCCCGCGGGAACTCTGAAACGGGGCAGTGAGGCCAACGTCACGATCTTCGATCCTGACCTTGAATGGACCGTGGACATCGACGGGTTCAAATCGAAGAGTGTGAACTCACCCTGGGTGGGCAAAACCCTCACCGGCAAGGCCACCGACGTGATCGTACAGGGACGGCGTTACCGCTTGTAAGCGGATGTAGACGGTCGAAGTCGGCCTGAATCGGTTTGACTCTGACACGGCTGTAATCTGAACACCACCGAGCGGTGTTTCCTGAGGCACTGCCCGCCCCCCTGAGTAATACACGAGTCCCCCCGGTTACTTGAGTCCCCCTGGGAAGCAGTTCTACTTGATTATTACACGTATACGTGTAATACTGCCATGAAGCGACGGGATCTGGAAAAACGGCTTCGCAGCATGGGATGGAGATTCAAGCGACATGGTTCGAATCACGACATCTGGACCGATGGTGTGAGAACCATCTTGGTTCCAAGGCACAATGAGGTCAACGAGATGACAGCCAGGGACATCTTGAAAAGAGTGGAGAGAGGCGATCGATGAGATTCTCCGGCCATGTGAT
>JALGVQ010000088.1 GCA_025774615.1 bacterium | reverse complement strand
CTCCGGCTTCGGTCGCGAACGCGCTCGCACTGCTCACCATGCCGTGACGACCCGTCTCCGGAAGAGGTCCCGACTGTTCATCGTTGTTGTTGGCGACGACGGTGGCGAGTATCGTCGCCCCCCCCACGATCAGGGCCGGGATGATCGCCATCACTATTTTTTTACCTGGTTCAGCCATCATATACGCTCCGCGAAAAGGCTCAGGTCCTTTCCGGACCCGCGCCAGGGGTGGCATAGATCGACTGTACTATACCGCCTCACCAATGAAAAACCCCGCTGTTACACGGGGTTTCTGCTTATAACGATGGATATTCAGCGACCGGTCTGCAACCGGGAACCGCTATTCCTTCTCCTACTCCTTCTTCTTCTTCGATTTCTCTTTCGGAGGAGGGGGAGGAGGCGGCGGATCAGGATTCTTCCCGGTCCTCAGGTAGTGATCCATGGCCCGGGCGGCGACCTTGCCCTGCCCCATTGCCGAGATGACGGTCGCGGCGCCCGAGACGATGTCTCCGCCTGCGTACACCCCTTCTACCGAAGTCTGCATCGTGTGTTCTTCGGTGACGACGGTGCCCCAGCGGGTGAGCTCGAGCCCCTCCATGGTCTGGGGAATGAGCGGGTTCGGCTTGTTGCCGATCGCGACGACCACGGCGTCGCACTCGATCTCGAACTCCGATCCCTCGATCGGGACCGGTCGACGGCGACCTGAATCATCCGGCTCGCCCAGTTCCATGCGGATGCACTCCATGCCGATGACTTCACGTCTGGAGTTTCCCAGTATCTTCGTGGGGTTGGTGAGCAGGTTGAACTTGATCCCCTCTTCCTCGGCGTGATGGATCTCTTCGTCCCTGGCCGGCATCTGTTCCCTGGCGCGACGGTAGACGATGGTGGAACGACTGCCCAGGCGGAGGGCGGTCCGGGCCGAATCCATGGCGACGTTCCCGCCGCCGATCGTGGTCACGTGTCCGGCTTCGATAGGCGGTGTGTCGTATTCGGGGAAGCGGTATGCCTTCATCAGGTTGGCACGGGTCAGGTATTCGTTGGCCGAGAAGACACCGATCAGGTTCTCACCCGGTATCCCCTGGAAGGATGGGAGCCCCGCTCCACTGCCGATGAAGACCGCGTCGAAGTCACCGGCCAGCATCTCCGGGATGGTGTCGTTACGCCCGACGACGTAATCGTACCTGAAGTTCACTCCGAGATCGCTGAGTGTCTGCACCTCGGCATTGATGATTTCTTCGGGGAGGCGGAAATCGGGTATGCCGTACATGAGCACTCCGCCCGGCTTCTGGAGCGCCTCGAACACCGTGACCTCGTGACCGGCTATGATAAGGTCACCCGCGACGCAGAGCCCGGCTGGTCCTGCCCCGACGATGGCCACGTTCTTGCCGGTCTTTTCCGCTATCTCGGGGAGTTTGATCTTCCCCGCATTCCGCTCATAATCCGCGGCGAACCGCTCCAGACGCCCGATGGCCACCGACTCATGCTTGATCGTCAGGACACAGACCTTCTCGCACTGCTCCTCCTGCGGGCAGACGCGGCCGCAGACCGCAGGCAACGGGTTGGTCTCCTTGATCTTCTGCGCCGCCTCGACGAATTTGCCTTCCTCGATGAGGTGCAGGAAGCTGGGTATATCGATATTGACCGGACAGCCCGCTACGCATTTCGGCTTCTTGCAGGCCAGGCAGCGCGCGGCCTCGATCATGGCGGTTTCTTCGGAGTAGCCGAAGGTAACCTCGTCGTAGTTGTACTTCCTGTCTTCAGGAGCCTGTTCAGCTCTGCTGGTTTCTTGTCGGTCACTTGCACACGTCCCGTTCGATACGGATATAGGCCGCGCGGCGGTCCCTCAGTTCATGCCAGTCCACAAGGTGGGCATCGAAGAACGGTCCATCCACACAGGCGAACTTTGTCTCCTCGCCGACCGTACAGCGGCACGCCCCGCACATGCCGGTCCCGTCGAGCATGATCGGGTTCAGAGCAGCGAATGTCTTGATCTCGTACGGTTGTGTCAACTGGGCGGTGATCATCATCATGAAGGGGCAGCCCACGGCGAAGACGCGATCGACCTGCACCCCTTCTTTCAGCCTTGCCTCGAGGATGTCGACACCGTGCCCCTTGATGCCGTTCGAGCCGTCGGTGGTTGTCTGAACGACCTCGTCGGAGAAGGATTCATACTTGTCGAGGTAGTAGTGCATTCCCTCCATGCGGGCTTCCACGAATGTGATCACGCGGTTTCCGGCCGCCTTCATCGTCCGTCCCACCGGAACCACACCACCGAGCCCGTAACAGCCGCCGATCAGGGCGACGGTTCCAAAATTGTCGACCTCGAGCGGCATCCCCAGAGGCCCCGTGACATGGGCCACTTCATCACCCGGCTGGAGACGCACGAAATCACTGGTCGACTTGCCGACCTCCAGGACGATGAAGGTCACCGATCCCGCCTCCTTATCCCAGTCGGAGAGCGTGTAGGGGATACGCTCGGAGTGCTCGTTCACCATGAGGAGCGCGAACTGCCCCGCCTGCGCCTTGCGGGCGACTTCAGGCGCCTCCACGATCATCTCGTGGGCATTCGGGGTGACCTTGCGGTTACCTAGCACTCTGAACACGTCGACACCTCCGAAAGCGCTTCCTCGGTTGTTGCACCCCTGGGTGTTTGTACTTCCTGAAGGGGTGGTACCCGCTCAGCGATCACGTGGCCGCGATAACGGGTCCTGATCTTCGTGATATCGAGGGCTGGGTCGGGAGCCCGCTGCCGGTCGACCACTATTACCGCGTCAGAACCATCGATCCGCGCGGCGATCTCATCGGCCAGCCCCCCGGCTCTCTCCTCATCCCCCATGGCGCTGATGAGTCCACAGATGATCTCCCAGTCCTGCCTCGCCTGCCCGGGCGCCCTGGCGCACTTCACCATCGGACGTTCGGTTCCGGTCTCATCGACCATGTGTCCCGCTGTTTCGAGCAGAACCGCGGCGGGAAGAAGGACAGTCGCCTCACCACCAGCTTCTGTCGGGAAACAGTCGAGCATAACGACCGCGTCCAGTCCGGCAAGTGTCTTTCTATCGACGAAATCTCCGGTCAGCATGACCGCCCGTACTCCATCAGGCAGCTTCACGGGGGTGGCGTCTTCGCCATCCTCGATCTCGATGTAGTGTGTTGACCCCATCACCTCTTCGGTGAATGTCCTGGCGGCCAGTCGATCCTCCACGGTGCCCGATCGATCGCAGACGAATGCGAAGGCCTCGCCTCGCAACGGTGTGAGGATCGCGGTCGCCTTCTCGAAGGCAGCCTCCCACGACACCTCACGCATTACCTCTCCCACCTTGATCTCGGGATGGGTGAGGCGGTCACGGCTGCTCAGGAAATAGGGGATTGTGAACCGGCCGAGGACACAGATCGGCAACTTCTGGTCGAGGCCGGCCGCTGAGAACACCCGTCCCTCGGTCTCCATGACCGTCAGGGCGCAGGCGGCGTCACAGAAGGCACAGGTGGTTTCGAAGGTGTGTTCGGGCTGATCGTACCACTTGGCAAAACGTTCAGCGAGTGAGCCGGTGGGACAGAGATCGACGCACGAACCGCAGAACCGGCACCCGGTCTGGCTCAGGGTATGGTCGAACGCCTGGCCGGCCCTCGCATCGGGGCCCCGTCCGGTGAAGACGATGACCGGTGATTCGTGATGATGCCTGCAGATATGTTCACACCGTCCGCAGAGGATACAGAGGTTCGGATCGTTCTCGATGAAGGGATCGGTACGGATCGGCTCGACGTTGCGATAGAAGCTGCCAACCGGCAGGCTGGTGACGTTGAGCTCGACCGTCAGTCGCTGTACTTCACAGTCGTGCTTGTTGCTGCAGCTCTGGCATCCGGTCGTCGTTCCCGCTTTCTCCTTATCGGGCCGGAAGAGCTGACACGCCTCTTTCTTGTAACAGACAAGACAGGATGAGGGATGTTCGAGCAGGATCAGTTCCAGGTTCTCGCGCTGGCGGTCACGGACGGCCTCGGTACGGGTTCGAACCACCATGCCGTCGGCAACCGTTGTTGTACAGGAAGCCGGATATCCGTTGATGCCGTCGATCTCGACCAGGCACATACGACAGGCGCCGATGCTGGGCATTACCGGGTGGTAGCAGAGGTGCGGGATGTCGACACCACTTCGCAGGGCTACCTCCAGGACGTTCTCCCCCTCAAAGGCGGTCACGCTCGTTCCATTCAGGGTGATCTTCACGTCCGCCTCACGCTTTCTTCACTTTTTTCTTCGGCTCTTCATGGCGGGTCAACTCGCCGCTCGTCCGGTAGATCGCTGCAAGACTCTCCGGGCAGGCGACGAAACAGTTCCCGCACTGAACACAGCGTTCCTGATCTATCTCATGGAGCTGTTTCGGTTCCCCGATGACGGCTTCATCATTGCACGCCCGGAGGCAGGCTCCACAGCCGTTGCAGCGCTCGGCGTCGACGTAATACCTGATCAGTGGTTTGCAGGTGAATGACCGGCACTGCCCCTTCTCGATATGCTCGATATACTCGTCCCGGAAGTAGCGCAGTGTCGTGCTGACCGGATTTGGCGCGTTCTTGCCCAGACCGCAGAGGGATGTCTCACGAACCGTAGTGGCAAGCTGTTCGAGTTTGTCGAGATCCTCCATGGTCGCGGTGCCGCCCGTGATCCTGTCGAGCAATACCAGCATGGCCCGGCTGCCCACCCGGCACGGCGGACACTGGCCGCAGCTCTCTTCCTGGGTGAAGGTTAAGAAGTACTTGGCCAGATCAACGACGCAGGTGTCTTCATCGATCACGATCAATCCGCCCGAACCCATGATCGAGCCGGCTTCCACCAGACTGTCGAAACTGATCGGCAGATCGAAGAGTTCCTCGGGGATGCACCCGCCTGAGGGCCCGCCGGTCTGCACCGCCTTGACCTTCTTGCCCTCTGGAGCTCCCCCGCCGATATCGTAGACGACCTTTCTGATCGGGATGCCCAGCGGCACCTCGACCAGACCGGTATTGCGGATCTTGCCGACCAGGGAGAAGATCTTCGTACCCCGGTTGCCCTCGACGCCTATCTCGGCGTACCCATCGCCCCCCTTCTCGATAACCACGGGGACGTTGGCGAGCGTCTCGACGTTGTTGATGCAGGTGGGTCGTCCCCACAATCCGCTCACCACCGGGTAGGGAGGACGGGGCCGCGGCATGCCGCGACGCCCTTCGATCGAGGCGATCAGAGCGGTCTCTTCCCCGCAGACATACGCTCCCGCGCCCCGGATGATCTCGATGTCGAAGTCGATACCACTGCCGAGGATGTTCCTGCCGAGCAGGCCGTGGTTGCGCGCGTGCTGGAGGGCGACCGTGGCGTGCTTGATAGCCAGCGGGTATTCGGTGCGGACGAAGATGAATCCTTCACTGGCCCCGATCGCCACGGCAGCGATCACCATTCCCTCTATGACCAGGTGGGGGTTCCCCTCAAGGATCGACCGGTCCATGAACGCGCCGGGATCCCCCTCGTCTGCGTTGCAGACAAGGTAGGTGGGACCGGAATCATCGCCGTTATCGCGGGCCATGCGCCATTTGGCGCCGACCCGGAAGCCCGCGCCACCCCGGCCGCGCAGGTCCGACTTCACGATCTCCCCGATGACCCATTCCGGATCGGGATCATCGAGCACCCTCGCCAGCGGGCCGTAGCCACCCTGGCGGAAGTAGTCTGAGATCCGGAGAGGATCGACATGCTCGTTCCGTCCCAGGATCGTGCGTACCTGATCCTTGAAGAAGGGGATCTCTTCCTTGTGTTCGTACCTCTTCTCCTCCTCCGGCTCGCGGTAGAGCAGATCTTCGACGACCTGCCCTTCGATGGCCGAGTCGATGATCCGGCCGATGTCATCCATGCCGAGCTGGGGATAGAGGTGATTTCCCGGATCGATGATCACGAAGGGATCCATTTCACAGAATCCCTGGCACCCGGTTATCCGCAGGGATATCCGGTCGTGGAGACCGTTTTCCATGATGTGGCGCTTGGCGACCCTGAGGACGTCATTGGCGCCGCTGGCCTGTCCGGCGGTTCCGGCGCACAATACCAGGGTCGGCTTCTCCCCCGCTCCGGTGCCGGCAGAGAGGCTCTCGATATGGTTCTTCAGGTCCGTTGGTGTGGCGAATATCATCGATCGTCTATTTTCATCATGAGGGAATCGAGCGTGGTTCCCTCGAGGTCGAGAAGATGTTCCCCGCATCCCCGCCGCGAACAGATCGAGGCGGCACCGCCCTCAGCAAGGAGGAGAGGCACCTGGGGCGCCTCGCACTTCGGGCAGAGGATCGAGGCCTTCAGGGAGGCGTGACAACCGGGACAGGAAAATTCGGTTACGGCGCCGTCGGGCACTTCCATGTCGAGGTGAGCGTGCGGGCTCCCCCACAGACCAGAGAGCCAGAGGTCTCCCTCCTCACCGTCATGACCGATGGTGAAGTGGCATGAGGGGTGTTCATCTATCAGACGCTCACCATCCATCAACGACTGGCCGCAATGCGGACACGAAATGCTGACGGGGAATACACGCGGATCGTGCGCGAGGTCCACTTCAACTGCATCCTTCAGCAGATTCTTGAGGATGCCCTTGACCTTCGGTCGCCTCAATTTCGGATAGTACGTTCCGTCGATGACGGCGACCGGCCCGAGCGCGCAGGCACCGACACAATTGACCGTCTCGAGGGTGAACTCGTTATCCCCGGTGGTCTCGCCCGGTTCGATCCCGAGTTCGTTCGAGAATTCGTCTACCAGCTCAGGCGACTTGCGAACGTGGCAGGCAGTCCCCAGGCAGATGGAGACGACATGCCTGCCTTTCGGCTTGAAGGAGAACGACTTGTAGAAGGATGCCAGCCCATAGAGGCTGTTGAACGACTCACCCGTCTCCTCCGAGAGGGCATCGAGCGCGCCCTCAGGGATGAATCCGAAGGCTTCCTGTATCGCCTCGAGGACTGAGACGAGGTTGATCCTGTCGGTGGTTCCACGCGAGCGATGCGCTTCGAGGATACCAGCAACCGTGCTTCTCTCATCCTGATCTGTCTGCAGCGATCCAGTAGCCATAGGCACCTTTCACGTCGTCGAATTTCCAGCCCTGCCAGAGGGTGCGAATCGCCGATTTCATCGAGGTAATATATTCAGCAAAGGAACCTGTTCCCACGATAAACCGCCCCTTCGAGCGGTCTTCCCGCCTGAATCCGCCTGAATTCGACCGGTACCCGTCAGATCAGCAGCCCCACTCCTCCACCAGTTCGATCGTGTCAGGTTGATTCGGTACCACGCAGATGAATTCGAATCGTTCATCACCCGTTACCTCATAGGAGTGAGGTACTCCTGCCGGTATGAACGTCACGTCATCGGCCGAGACATCGAAGGTCTCCTCTCCGATCCTGATCCGGGCGCTTCCACGAAGCACGTACTGTTCGTGTTCAACCGCATTGGTATGCAGGGGCATCCCCCCACCCGGCTCCATGAGGAAGCGTCTCAGGGCAAAATTCGGCCCCTCGTCGGAACTCACCAGGACCTGCATCGAGGTATTCGTACCGGCGGCAACCTCGTTGACCGGCTCCTCATCAGCGTGCTTGACGAACATTTCGTTCAACTCCTGTGTTCGGGATCGGACGGGGTCCGTGATCGGGACCGCCGCGCGGGATCATTGCTCCAATATATCGCCTCGTTCGATACCATGCTTCACCAGTTTCCGGTACAGATTCGAGCGCTGGATACCGAGGAAGTCAGCCGTCGCCTTGACATTCCACCGGTGCTCTTCAAGGACCCTGAGAAGATAGATCTTCTCCGCTTCATCCCTGAACCTGCCAAGATCGGGCTCATCCTCCATCATCCTGGCAAGCCCCTCTATCCCCTTCGGCAGATCCCTGGTGACCTCGGAATCATCCGGTCCCTCCCCGACCGGACTGCCCGACACCGGACCGAGCACGCCCTCCACATCCGCGGTGGAGATGGTGTCGTCCTCGCTCATGATGACGAGCCGTTCCATCGCGTTGCGGAGCTCCCTGACGTTTCCCGGCCAGGGATACTCCTCAAGCATCACCCGTATCTCACCGAACGGCAGGGTCAACTGCCGCTTGCTCGTGGCGCAGTAGTATGCCAGGAAGTGCTCGCAGAGCGGCATGATGTCGCTCCTTCTCTCCCGCAGCGGCGGGATATGGAGCGGTACCACGCGGAGCCGATAGAGGAGGTCCTGCCTGAAATTTCCCTGTGCGATCTCGTATTCGAGATCCTTGTTCGTCGCTGCCACAACACGCGTGTCTACCCGGATCGCCCGGTCGCCGCCGACCTGCTCCACGACCCCTTCTTCGAGCGCCCGGAGCACCTTTGCCTGCGCCGGGAGACTCATATCCCCCACTTCATCGAGAAAGAGTGTTCCCCCCGATGCCAGCTCGAACTTCCCCACCTTGTTGGCATAGGCACCGGTGAAGGCACCCTTCACGTGCCCGAAAAGTTCCGATTCGATGAGCTCACCCGGTATGGCGGCACAGTTGACCGGGATGAATGGGAAGGCTTCCCGCCCGGAGAGAGCGTGGATCCGGCGCGCGATCAGCTCCTTGCCGGTGCCGTTCTCGCCGCTTATCAGAACCCGGGTATCGGTCGCGGCAACACGCGCCACCTGATCGAGAACCGACTCCATCGCCTTGCCCACCGTCACGAGGGTGAACCGTTCCTCTACCTGGTTACGCAACAGCCTGTTCTGGCGTTCGAGCATCGCCCTGGCCATGCCGTTCCTGACCGTGAGCAGGACCTTCTCCTGATCGAGCGGTTTCTCGAGGAAATCGAAGGCTCCCATCCGGGTTGCCTCCACCGCAGTGGCGATATCAGCGTGTCCGCTTATCATGATGACTACCTGTCCGGTCTCAATCGGATTGAGTCGTTCCAGCACTTCCATGCCGTCGAGTCCCGGCATCTTGACATCGAGCAGGATGACATGGGGTTCGCTCATCTCAACAGCATCGAGCCCCTCCTGGCCGGTCACCGCCTTCTGCACGGGATACCCCTCGTATTCGAGGACGAGCTGGAGGGAATCCCGGATCCCCTTCTCATCATCGATCACCAGGATCGTTCCGCTGATCGGTTCATCCGGCATGACTGTGCCGATCCTTCCCGGGCCGTTATTCCGACAGCCGATCGAGTTCCTGTCGGAACTCGTCAGCCGTCTTGAAATCGTGATAGACACTCGCGAACCGGACGTACGCGACGTGATCGATCGCGCGGAGTTCCCGCATCACGAGGTCTCCCAGTTCGCGACCGGCAACTTCCCGCTGTCCCAGATTCTGCAGTGCCGCCTCGATCCTCAGCACCATCCCATCGATCTGTTCGGTGGAGACGGGACGCTTGATGCATGCCGTCAGGATCCCCGTCTGCAGTTTCCGGCGATCGTACGGTTCCCGTCGGCCGTCCCGCTTTATCAATACGAGACTGAACACCTCCACGTATTCATAGGTGGTGAACCGTTCTCCACACTTGAGACACTCCCGCCGCCTGCGGATCGAACCACCCCTCTGGCTCGCCCGTGAATCGACAACCTTGTCATCGTTCTCACCACAGTGGGGACAGCGCATCTCAGTTCCCCTCGCCTGGGGAGAGCGCGGTCTCATCGGTTCCAGACTCCGCGCTCGCCGTGATCCCGGTATCGATCTGCTCGACTGCGACCCCCGCTTCCTTCAGAAAACGGAACGCCGTCTCATCCGGATACCCTTCGGTGTACCATACCTTCTCTACACCGGCATTAATGATCATCTTGGCACACGACAGGCAGGGACTGCTGGTGCTGTAGATCTCGGCTCCCTCGGTACTCACGCCGAACTGGGCGGCCTGGATGATGGCGTTCTGTTCAGCGTGCAGGGTGCGGACACAGTGGTCATCCACCATCAGGCACCCGACGTCCACGCAGTGGTCCATCCCGGAGGGAGCGCCGTTGTATCCGGTCGCGAGGATCCGCTTCTGCTTCACGATCACCGCGCCGACCGCGCGCCGCGGACAGGTCGAACGCTGAGCCACGCGTTCGGCGATGTCCATGAAGTAGTACGGCCAGTCGGGACGACTTGTCATATTAATCGGGGACTCCGTCAGCCCAGGCAAAGTGAGGGAAGTGGGTACACATCTCCTTCGTTTCCGCCTCCACCCGCTCTCTGGTCGCCTCTCCCTCGGGATCGTGGATGATATCGGCGATGAAGGTGGCGATCTGCTCGAATTCGGCCTCCCGCATACCCCGTGTCGTCAGGGCCGGAGTGCCGAGCCGGATGCCGCTGGTTACGAAGGGCGACTGCTCATCGAAGGGAACGGTGTTCTTGTTCACCGTGATCCCGGCCGATTCGAGTACCGCTTCGATGTTCTTGCCGGTGAGCCCCTGCGGCCTGAGGTCGATCAGCAGAAGGTGATTGTCGGTTCCGCCGCTCACCAGCTTGACACCACGCTCGGTGAGGGTCTCGGCCATCGCGGCCGCGTTCGCGACGACCCTGCCGCTGTATTCGACGAATGCCTCGGTCGAGGCTTCCTTGAAGGCGACCGCCTTGGCCGCGATAACGTGCATCAGCGGACCGCCCTGGGTGCCGGGGAATACCGCGCTGTTGATCGCCTTTGCGTGCTCTTCACGGAAGAGGATCAGCCCCGACCGCGGACCGCGCAGTGTCTTGTGGGTCGTGGTGGTCACCGCGTCTGCCCACGGTACAGGTGATGAATGGTGCCCGGTAGCGACCAGCCCGGCGAAGTGGGCCATGTCGATCACGAGCTTCGCGCCCACGTCATCGGCTACGTTACGCATCCGTTCAAAATCCCAGGACCGCGGGTAAGCGCTCGCGCCTCCCACGATCACCTGAGGCTTCGCCTCGTGCGCCATCTTCTCGAAAGCGTCCCAGTCGATCATCTCGGTCTCGGGAGCGACCCCGTACTGCACAACGTTGTAGAGGATCCCCGAGAAATTGACCGGATGCCCGTGTGTCAGGTGCCCACCGTGCGACAGGTTCAGGCCCATCAGCGTATCGCCCGCCTTCATGAAGGCCAGGTAGACCGCCATGTTCGCCTGGGCGCCCGAGTGGGGCTGGACGTTCGCCCCCTCGGCGTCGAAAAGCGCGCACGCCCGGTCGATCGCGGCCTGCTCGGCCCGGTCGACCACTTCGCAGCCCCCGTAGTAACGCTTTCCGGGCAGACCCTCGGCGTACTTGTTCGTCAGTACCGAACCGAGCGCCTCGAGGACTGCCGGACTGACGAAGTTCTCCGAAGCGATCAGTTCGAGCTGTGATCGCTGACGCTTCTCCTCTTCACGGAGCACGGCGAATATCTCGGGATCGGTCTTCTGGAGTGCCTCGGCCGCTCTCTGGGCCGCAGGTTCAGGGAGTGCCATGGTCATACCATCTTTCCGGCCGCCTTACGGACGGCTCTGCCAGTAACGTCAGTGGTGTCCGGAGAGGAGTCGGGATTATATCCGGGGCGGGATCTGTCTGCGCGCCCGCTCCATGAAGATCTCGGCCTGGGTCCGTCGGTACGGTTCGAGTTTTTCCGCCTCGGCGGTGGCATACCGCAGGATCTCGGCTGAGACACCCCCGAGCTCGAGCGCCCTCTGATACTTCTCGATGGCTTCTTCGAGGATGATCTTTGCATCGTAGGGTATTATCCCGTCCTCGTCCGCCTGGTCGAACGCTTTCGCCTGCAGTATATCCCCCCAGGCTACATAGGCGTAAGCATCCTCAGGCTGGTGTTCAAGCGCTTTCTCGATCCAGGAGGCAGCCTCATCGTACCGCTGCTGGTCGGAGAGGACCAGCGCCAGCTCACTGTAGGCGCCCGCCTGTCCGGGATCGAGTTCAAGGGAACGCTGGAGCGCGACCACCGCGCTGTCCGCTTTCCCTGTCCTGGTGAGATACCGGCCCCATATCTGCCAGGCAACGGGATTCTCCGGCTGGACATTCACGATCATGCCGTAGAGCCGAACAGCCTCGACCGGCTGGTTGAGGTCGATGGCGTAGATCCTGGCCAGCTGCTCCAGATTCTGAAGATTTGTCGGATCGAGCCGGATGGCGTTTTCGAGAGCTTCTATCTGCGCGTCCTGGTCGCCCCCTTCGCGATGGAGGGCGGCAAGCCGTCGATGCAGGGCGGGATCATCGGGATTGTCATCGGCCTGCTCCTGCAGGAGGCGCATCTCCCCTTCCCGGTTGCCCGCGCGCTGATAGAGAGCGAGCAGGTGATCGCGAAATTCAGGGTTCTCCGGCTGCAGCTTCAGGAGTCGTTCATACATGGTGGTATGGAGCTCTTCATCCCCCTGTTCCCAGTAGATGGACGCCAGGTTCTGGATCGCCAGCACCTCTTCCGGGTCCTGCCGGACGACCTGCTGGAAGGCTCCGATCGCGGAGGCGAGGTCCTCGACCTGGTAGTAACAGGTACCGAGCAGATACAGAATGTCGAAGTTGGTGGAATCTATTTCACTGCACCGCTTCAGTGAGGGAATGGCACTGCCGTATTCCTGCAGTTCGTAATACTGCATGCCGGTGCTGTAGAGCCGGTTGAATACGTTCTGGACCGATAGATCTATGACCCTTGCGGTGTCCTGTCCAGCCTGCCGGAAGGGTATGGGCGAGGCCGCCCGTGCACGATCGGTCGGCAGCGCGATGATCAGCGCCAGAGAGCCGATCAGGAGCGCGCGTCGCGTGATTGTCTTTATTCGTGGTTGTTTCGCCATCTCACCTGATACGACGTTCGGAACGCTTCATTGTTCACACGCCCTAAAAAAGCCATGCGAAGTGCGCCCCTGAAAAACGGGGCGCGTTTCAAGAGGCTCTTAAAAGAGCCTCATAAAATCATTCACCGTGACATAGAGCATGATCAGGATGATGAAGGCCATGCCCACCTGGGTCGCGATGAGTCGGAATTTCAGTGAAAGCGGTTTCCCCCGTATCGCTTCGGCACCCAGAAAGACCAGGTGACCGCCATCGAGCACCGGGATCGGCATGAGGTTCAGCACACCCAGGTTGACGCTGATGAAGGC
>JALGVQ010000301.1 GCA_025774615.1 bacterium | reverse complement strand
CTCCACGTGAGCGAATATACCGGTATCACCGATATCGCCTTCGATCCCCGGGATCCCGGCGTGATCTACGCTTCTTCGTACCAGCGTCGCCGGCATGTGGGCATCCTGATCGCCGGGGGGCCTGAATCATCGATCTTCAAAAGCACCGACGGCGGCGACACCTGGCTGGAGATAGAGAATGGCCTCCCGGAAACCGACCGCGGCAGGATCGGCATCGCCGTCTCACCGCAGCGTCCTGATGTCGTCTACGCGACCGTCCCGTCGACAGGTGATAACAGCGGGTTCTATCGCTCAACGAACGGCGGCGAGTCGTGGGAGCGCATGAGTGACTGGGTCGCTGGAGATCCCCAGTACTACCAGGAGATCTTCTGCGATCCCCATCAATTCGACCGGCTCTGGGCCGAAGCGGTCAATATCCAGACCACAGAGGATGGAGGCCGTACCTGGGAACCGGTACGCATGCGTGGTGTCCACGTCGACCACCACCACGTCGGTTTCGATCCCGATGATCCCGACCATATCCACCTCGGAAACGACGGCGGACTCTATGAGAGTTTCGATGGCGGTGACACCTGGCGGTTCTTCGCGAACCTGCCGATCGTCCAGTACTACCGTATTGCGGTAGACGATCACCGTCCCTTCTACCGTGTCTTCGGCGGGACCCAGGACAACGGCACTCACATGGGACCATCCCGGACAAGGGACGCCGGCGGGATTCTCAATGACCACTGGCTGGTGATCCAGGGTGGAGATGGGTTCCAGGCACGGGTCGATCTGCATGATCCCGACATCGTCTACTCTGAGTCTCAGTACGCCGGGATCAGACGGGCGAACCTCCGGACGGGGGAGACATGGGGGATCAAACCGCCCGATCCGGAGGGTGAAAAACTCCGCTGGTACTGGGACTCGCCACTTGTGGTGAGTACGCATGCGCCCGGACGGATCTACTTCGCTGCCAACCGTCTTTTTCAGTCCGATGACAGGGGCGACAGCTGGGTGGCGATCAGCCCCGACCTGACCCGGCAACTCGACCGGGACGCCATTCCGGTCATGGGGCGTGTCTGGCCCGAGGATGCCGTCTGGAAGCATGTCTTCACTTCTCCTCTCAGCACGATAGTCTCCCTTGATGAATCACCGCTTTCATCAGGGGTACTCTATGCCGGGACCGATGATGGTCTCATCCAGGTGAGTGAGGATCGCGGTGGTGAGTGGTTCACCGCGGAGCGATTCCCCGGCGTGCCGGAATTCACTTATGTGTCTGATGTGGAGGCATCATCGCACGATTCGAATACCGTCTACTCAACCTTCCAGAACCACAAACAGGGTGATTTCACTCCCTATATCCTGAAAAGCACCGATCGCGGTCGGACCTGGCGGTCGATCCGGGGAGATCTGCCCGATCGTCACGTCACCTGGTCTATCGTGGAGGATCATGAAGATCCCGATCTCCTCTTCGTCGGAACCGAATTCGGCGTTTTCGCGACGGTGGACGGGGGTGACCACTGGGTACAGATCACCGACGGGATACCCGTGATACAGGCCCGTGACCTGGCGATCCAGGAACGTGAGGATGATCTCGTGGTGGGAACCTTCGGACGCGGCTTCTACATCCTGGACGATTACTCACCGCTCCGGTATGTGAAGGAGGCTGCTGAGGGTCTCGGCGGATTCCTCTTTCCGGTAACCGACGCCATCCAGTTCCGGAACTCGATCGGATCGCGGGGGTCGCAGGGCGCCGGTAACTACGCAGCTCCCAATCCGCCGTACGGCGCGATATTCAGCATCTATCTGAGCAGTGAGGCTTTCGCTGACAGAGATGAAGAGGGATCGGGATACGTTGTCGTCATCAGGGATGAAGAGGGAACCGAGATCAACAGCATCCCCGTCCGACCTCAGACTGGATTGCAGCGAGTCGTGTGGGATCTGCGGGATCGACCGCCTGAAGCAGAGGAGGGAGGCCGCCGGAGGCGTGGCCAGGAGGTATCGCCCGGTACATTCACCGCAAGGCTGGAATGGGACACCGGTGGTCGGGTGCACTATTTCATCGGCGAGCCTCAGACCTTCCAGGTCAGAGCTCTCGAGATCAAACGCTGAGTATCAGCGGGCTCTGCCGATCACTCTCCGGGCCTCTTCGATAGCCCGTTCGAGGGCATCTTCGGCAGGGACACTGATATGCGGCTCTATGCCGGTGCCTTCCCAGTTCATGCCGTTGATCGGGTTCACCGCGCGACTGAACGGGATCGTTATCCTGATGGTCAGTCCCTCACACTGAAAAATGCGGCTAATAACAGGATGGGCGCCACCCCGGGTTGTCTCTCCCACGATGGTCGCCCGTTCCAGCTGCTTCAGGTTGTTGGTGAACTCCTCTGCAGCCGAGAAGGTACGTCCGCTGGTGAGGATGAAGATTGGCACATCGGTCATCCGCGGTCCCTCCACGTGTGCCTGGGTCCAGGACTGTTCCCATTCGTCGGTCTGACGGGTGTAGAAATCGTTCAGATGGACAGGCTCCTCGAAGAAGTAGCTGCTCAGGAGCTGGATCATCGATGGGGCTCCTCCGCCGTTATCGCGCAGGTCGATGATCAGGGCGTCGGCATTGGCCAGGAAGTTCATCGCTGCCACCGCCACAGGACCGGCGAGAGTAGCTTCGACGAAACCGTTGAATTTCAGATAGCCGATATTATTCACCCGGCGCATTCCCTCCAGTTGCTGACGAGCCTGCTCCTCCGGGTCGGGTCTCTCCGACGGGTCTGTCGGGAGGGGGCGCTGGACGTATACCCGCAGGTGCAGATCGTGGCTGATCGACTGCATGTCGGTGGTCAGCTGTCGGGTGAAAGAGAGGGGAGTGGCGAGATCATCATACGCGCCGTCGCGAAGCCGGGTCTGCAGGTGATCGCGCACATCCTCAGCTGTATCGAGGAAGATGTACGATTCGATCAGGGCATTGGAAATACTGTCGACAGCGGCACTTTTTTGTGTCTCGGTGATGGAATCGGCCTGCTGGGCATTGAGAACCCTGGCCGTGATGAACATGACCATGAACATCAGAAACGCTGTGGTCGGAATCGTTCTGGTGGATATTAATCCTCTGGTGATCACGGCATTCCCCCATGAAAAAGTGGCCTGCGATCTGTCTGATACGAAGATCGCAGGCCGGGTGGTTTCACTAATGATCGGTTCGCGCTCCGAAGGCACGCTCCTACCGTTTTTCGAGATGAGCGTTGATCTGTATCTCGTCGGCGAATAGCCAGGCCCGGCCCCCTGCACCCGAGTGCCATGAGGGGAGA
>JALGVQ010000300.1 GCA_025774615.1 bacterium | reverse complement strand
TCCTTATGCCAGATCGTATGGCTTCACCCGTTCATACCGCCTGCGATTGCCCATTCTTATCCTTCGAAACCGGCCAGCCGCCATTTCTCAACGATTTCAAGGATGAGGGCGCGGACACGGACTATGACCTTCTGGAAATAGGCATCAGCTTTACCCTGGTCGAAGTCGTGCGGGAAGCCCTTGCCCGCTTCATACTGGGTGATACTGGAAGGGAAGGGCATTGCCGACCAGGCGCCTTCGGGAGGGTTCGGGGTGGCTGTGACCCGGGATATCCAATCCTTGTGGACGAGGTCGGGTCGTATGGCCTGGACCATGGCGGTTTCATTCTCCCCGGCGTGTCCCCCCAGGTTCCCGAATACTTCCAGCGCGTCCTCGGCGCAGAGAGACCACCAGTTGATCACCAGGGTGTTCACCCCATGCTCGAAGGCGATCTGGTTCGCGACCTCCTGCAGTACCGCTGTCTGTGGGCCACCATGACCGTTTATTACGATGATATTCCTGAAGCCATTGCGCACGAATCCTTCCATGACGGCTTTCACAAACGGAGCGTATACCTCCGGCTCGATATAGGTCGCGCCGGGGTAGGGGCTCATCGAGCCGGTGACCCCATATGAGATGTGGGGCGCGAGGATCGCGTTCACATCGGCCACCAGAGCTTTAGCGATTCCGACAGGGGCGGTGTTGTCGGCCCCGTTGTTAATGACGCCGTGAGGTTCAACCGTCCCGGTGGTCAGCAGAACCGTGTTGATCCTGGCTGGCACCAGTTCCTGGATCTCGAGCCAGTTCAGTTCATCCAGCAGCCTGGAGGAAGGTTCCTGGGCCGGAGTCGATACAGGCTTCAACAGGGAACAGATCAGGAGTAGAGGAAAGAGAGTGAAACGTGGCACGTGACGACCTCCTGCAGATTGAGCGGGGAATTATTCCACAGGAGGGAGTGTAGCCTTATCGGTCGATGGATGACCAGTCAGAGGATCAATTGGTACATCAACGAGAATCAGACAAACGAACATTGTGGGGAGGTGTGCGATTATCAAGGAAGAGTCAGATCAATCTCGGTATCATCAATTGCTCGGTATCACGCAGTCACGGATGGAATATTTCTGAATCTGAGATCAAGATGAGTTCTACACAAGAGTATAGTCAGTTGGTTGCAGGCCTTGTCGGGCAGCTGCTGTCAAAGGGGTACAATGTTATCAATGTGCTTGGGCATTCTGATTATCCTGACCCAAAATGGCAGAACTGGAAGGATGACTGGGAACTGCCAGATGTAATAGCGGAAGATAGAAAGAAGGGGCTGATAATCATTGGTGAAGCTGAAACAGCAGAGTCAGTGTATTCAGAGGCTACCGAGCGAAAACTGGCTGTATTCAGCAGGTGTGCTCACGAGGTCTATCTGATGGTTCCCCCGGAAGAGCTCAACAGGGCAAGATCGAAATTACAGATCAAGCGATATGCCAACGTCACTGTTCTAACGACTTAATTGCATGGATGAGACCGATTATCGGGTTTAGTGACGGAGTTCAGTCATTCAGTTCGGGTATACCAGTCCGCTGACCGCCGGAACGATGCGATAGATCGTCGGCAGGAACTCGCCGGTCTCCAGATTTTCCTCAAGGATGTACAACCGGCCCCCGGCAACAGAAGCACCGGTGGGTCCGAACGGTCTGGAGGTGACGCCCAGGTATTCACCCTCCGGGCTCAGCACCATGAAGGTGTGTGTATCACCCTCCAACGTTTCAGGCGACAGGCTCAGGTCGAGCCAGAAGTACCCGTCGTTGTCGATCTCCATCATGCCCCAGAAGGCTTTCTCATCAGCGAAAGGGTACCGATCGACTATCTCGTCCAGCCAGCCCTCCACAGGTTTGCCACCTTGCGCAGATGCCTGTTCGGTATTCTGGCGGTAAAGCTGTCGGGCTCTGTTCTTATCCGCCACGGTCACCGGCTCCCGATCCAGTTCGATGCGGATCGAACGGGTCTTGTATCCTCTGAGTGAATAGATCTCCAGGGCAGGTTGCACGCCGGTGCTGAGTACGATGCCGTGGGTGGGGTGGTAGAGGGTCATCGGGATGGGACCAAAAGCTATCGGTACAGGAGTGTTATATGAATTACCTGCAAACTCGACCCGTATCAACTCGGCAACCTGGATCAATGGCGTTTCCACCACACCGAGTGAATCCCCGTCAGGTGCAAGAATGATAACACCGCTACGCTGGAACCCGACATTAGGGGTCGCCCCCCCCTCTCCCCCCTTTGACCCGGCACCTGAACCACCGGTCAGAATGAGTTGATTGTCATCAGGCAGCACAATCATTCCGGTAACACTGAAAATACCTATGCTGTTCGGGACGGTGATGACATCACGAAGCGTGCCGTCGATGCTGAAACGCGAGGTCCGCCGTTCCTTGAGACCATAGAACTGGATGATGCCGTCATGCACCTGCTGGACCTGGCCGTAACTGGACTCGCCCGGCCCAAAACCCTTTCGTCCGATGGAGTGGGTATAACGTCCGGCTGAGTCGTAGGCCAGAATGCTCCCGATACCTTGATCGAAGATGTACATATTGCCGGCATCATCGGCCAGGAACTGCACGGGGCGATACAGCAGTGCATCTTCCTGCTGCGCCGTATCGATCACCATCACCTTCTCATAGGTGAACAGTTCATCCGTGAACCTCGGTCTACCCGAGGTTACGGCTACCTGGACACCATCTACTTCCGATACCTGGAAGCTGTGTTGATCACCGGCAGAGCGTTGCGATCTGTCCGATCGGGAAGAACACGCTGTGAGGAGAATTATGGCGACGATCCATCGTGCATGAGACATAACA
>JALGVQ010000299.1 GCA_025774615.1 bacterium | reverse complement strand
ACAGCGTTCGGGATCTCCACTCCGCTGAAATAGAGGAAGTCGTTGTTCTGGAAAAACCGGTAGGTCTCTACCGGCGTCACGGCTCCCAGGATGATCACCACACCATCAGGGATCTGGTCCATCAGCCGGGAGCGTCGTGCGGCATATTCGGCATTCTCTATCAGCGAACCGGGCTGGACGAAGGGTACCTCACCCGCTCCGCTGCCAGTGTTTGAGCAGGCGGGTACCAGTGTAAGAAGCATGATGATGACTGAGAAGGTCATCAGCGCTGACGAGCAAGGTCTGCTGGATGTCCTGTGCATCGATGGATCCTCCGAAAGAAGTTCAAGATCGGGGACAGGATACCAGCGGTGAGTCGACAGGCACTACAGGTAAACTTTTCTCTCCTGAAATGAGTATTGAGAGTGGGACCTGTCGCCACCGACCGGAGAATCATCTATGAGACGAGTGCCGATTGTCACGCCCGTAACGATCGCAGCCTGCCTTCTTCTTCAATTGACCATTGTGGTAGTCAAGGCCCAGGACGGTGGGAACACCGCTCCGACCGTCTTCCGCCCCGCCAGGATCGATGAGGCACCGGTCATCGACGGTGATCTTGGTGACAAGGCCTGGCAGACGGCTCCCATTTCAGAACCGTTCCTCACCTACAATCCCACGCGTGGGGAGATCCTGCCGCAGCGGACAGAGATCTGGGTGGCGTATGATGATGAGAACCTCTACTTCGCATTTCGCTGTCACGACGACGAGGCCGATCAGATCAGGGCTACCATCACGGCCCGTGACGGGATGTTCAGTGACGACTGGGTGGGTCTGTCAATGGACGCGCTCGGTACCAGGCAGACCTCGTATGATCTCTTCGTGAATCCGAACGGTATCCAGGGTGACATCCTCACCTCTGCAGTGAGCGGAGAGGACCTCGCCCAGGATTTCGTCTGGGAGAGCGGAGGTCGTCTGACCGGGACGGGATACGAGGTCGAGATGCGAGTCCCGCTCAGAAGCCTGCGCTTCAGGAGCGGTCAGGAAGCGGCCTTCGGTATCGTCTTCTGGCGGAGGGTCAGCAGACTCGGTACCAGCGGTTCGTGGCCCGAGATCGTTCCCGGCCGGAGCATCTTCGATATCCATGCCAGGATGGAGTTCGATGAACTCAAGAATCCGCTGGTACTCGAGTTCCTCCCCTCCTACACCTACGGCAGCAGTCAGGTCCGCGCAACTTCCACCAGCTGGGGTGATACTGATGCCTCTGATGATTTCGGGATGGGCCTGAAGTACGGGCTGACCTCATCGGTCACAGCCGACGTCACTTGGAACCCTGATTTCAGCCAGGTCGAGAGCGACGCCTTCCAGGCGGAGATGAACCGCCGCTACCCGGTCTTCTACGAGGAGAAACGGCCCTTCTTCATGGAAGGGCTGGAGATCTTCGACTTCTCGGTCATGAGACACGGCCTGATTCAGACCGCCGTTCATACCCGGAACATCGTCGATCCAGAATGGGGCGCGAAGATCACCGGGACAATGGGACAGACCGCGATCGGAGTACTGGCCGCAAGTGACGAGTTCCCCGGTTACGCCTGGCAGGATGAAGTCAATCCGAATGAAGGTCGGAACGCCGGATACATGATCGGACGGGCCAAACACAGTCTCGGCAGCGACAGTTACATCGGCACCCTCTACTCCGGCAGCAGTTTTGCCGGGAAGCGCAACCACACTGTGGGAGGCGACACCCAGTTCCGCTTTCTGAACGGACACCAGACCACTTTCTCAGTACTCAGCAGCAGGACATCAGAATCCGACTCTGCCGATCAGACCGGCACGGCCGTGAACTGGACCTGGAACTACGGCAGTCGGGATTTCGCAGCCGCGGCCGCCTTCCAGCACATCAGCTCCGATTTCGACATGGATTCCGCCTTCATCACCCGGACCGGAGTCGACAACGGCTGGATCTACCTGGCCCCCATCTACTATCCGGAACTGAAGAAGCTCCCCTGGCTGCTCCGTTTCAGCCCCGAGATCGTCATCTCGCAGACCTACGATATCGAACGGCAGGAGCGCGACCTCTACTTCCGGCTCGCGGCACAGATGCAGACCACCCGACAGGGCAACCTCCGTTTCGAGTTGAGTCGCAGCAGGGAGTACTGGCAGAACCGGGCCTTCTGGCAGGACGCGCTCCTGGTCACCGGGAACGTCCAGCTGCGGAACTGGCTCGGTTTCGGTGGACACATCCTCACCGGTGAGAGCCTCTATTACTGGAATGACCCGGCTTATGTGGGACTCGTCCTCTCGACCAGCCTGGGAGTGAACCTCCGTCTCAGCTCGAGACTCTCCCAGGGCTTCAACATCTTCCACGAGAAATTCCACCGCCAGTCGACCGGAGCCTACATCTACGAGGTGAACATCCTCAACGCCCGGACGACCTATCAGTTCAACCGCTACTTCTTCGTGCGGGGACTGGTGCAGTACGACAGCTCCCGCGACCGCCTGCTGACCGACTTCCTGGCCTCATTCACTTTCATCCCCGGTACCGTCCTCCATCTTGGGTATGGCTCCATCTACGATCGGCGAACGTGGCAGGAGGGCACCTCCACCTGGCTCCTCGGGCAGGGGGACTTGATGGAGGTCCGCCGGGGGATCTTCTTCAAGGCGAGCTACAACCTGAGGTTCTGATCTGGTCTTCAGCACTGATTATCTGCCACTGGCCCGGTCTTCAACACGTATTACGTGCCACTGACATGGTTCCCCGTGCAAATCTCCTGCAACTATTTCCAGTTGTGTGTCGTTTTATACTCAACAGTTGATATCAACAGATGAGAACGGCACTCATCCTTTCACCTGGAGCAGGACTGT
>JALGVQ010000298.1 GCA_025774615.1 bacterium | reverse complement strand
ACGTATCTGGTCCAACCCTCGTTCATGTTCCCGCCCCACGGCTGATAGAGGGCTACACGCGGAGCATGAGCAAGGGTGATGTCGGCACGTGCCCTCGGCACAGCCCGTATGGTCAGTCCCAGCTCGACAGCGGCTGTCTCCACATCGGCCCGTGCCCGCGAGCCGCTTACCACGAAGGCTCCGGCCGGCAGGGTCGTATCACCCGCGTCGATGGGAGTGCTCGATCGCTCGACAGTGTGTCCGGCCCTCAGAAGTCTGAGCGCTGCGGTGAAGGAATCGTTGTTCCGGGCATCGAGCAGGAAAACGTTGCCCCTGCCGGTTATGCTGCCTGCAGGCATCGGAGCGGCCCCGACAGGCTCACCTTCATAATCGAAGAGATCGTTCACAAAGATGGTCTCGACCCCCATCTGCATGCCGAGACTCCAGCCGGTGACGTCGTATGGAGGGATGTCGGTCGGGTAGACCTGCGGTTCGAGCAGGTCTTTGGCGTAATTGCGAAATACCTGCGCCATCGGAATGACCCAGGTCCCGGCCGCGTACTGAACACCATCAGCGGTGAAGGCTGAGGTGGCCCGGTCGATCTTCAATCCTCCCATATTGAGCACCTGCAACAGCTTCACCGCGGTGGGAGTATCGTGCTGGTCGGCCGGGATGATCACCGCCGACGGATTGCCGGCCTGACCTTTTTCGACCGTACGCTTGTTCACCGCCCAGATACCAGAGAGCATGTTCTCACGCATGTCGGCACAGGCGTCGAGCAGGGCGAAGGTGATGATGTACTCGTAGTCGACGATGTCACGGAGGCTCCAGCGTCCGCCTCTCCACGGCACGAGGTATTCAGGCCGGGCCGTGAGGTCGCGGGGGGCGCCGCCTCCCATCCGTCGCCCACCGGTCGGCTGGGCTTCTGTCTCCACAGGCGGGTCATCAGACGCCATCGGTGTCTCGCTCGGGGAGGCCATGTTCCTTGCCGATGCGAGTTCTGAAAGCATACCGATCATGTTGTGCCACCAGCCGGTCCACGCCATGGCCCCTTGCCACCAGTAGGTGAACCGCTCGCCGTACAGCACTCCGGTCTTGCCCTCCTCATCGAGGGCCTGAGCCTGGGCGAATCCCAGGAGCCCGGCTGTGCGGTAGATCCAGGGGTCGACGTTCGGGTTTGGAGGTCCGGCGGCCGGCATGAGGAATATCCGAGCGCCTGAAGCACCCATCTGGTGTTCATCAAGCCAGACCTCCGGGAACCAGTCGTGGTAAAGGACCTTCCCGATCAGCTGTGTCTCCACCTGGGTGAACATGTATGCATCCCGGTTGTTGTCGTGTCCGGTGTAGTGGTGATAGAGCCACGGCAATCCGGAACCCTCGTACTCGGTACCGAACGTTTTGTTGAACCAGTCGACCTCCATGGCCTGCCCATCCGGATTGAGGCTCGGGACCAGAAGGAAGATCACGTTATCCAGGATGTTCTGAATGTACGGGCTGTTTTCCGTCGCGAGCCGGTGCACGAGCTCGAGGACCATCTGGGTCGAGCCGATCTCGGAGGCATGGATCGCGCAGGTGATGAAGACGACCACCTTCCCCTCGTCGATCAATCGCCGCGCTTCTTCCTCGCTGGTGACGCTGTCGGGATCGTAGAGTCGGCGGTTGATTTCTTTGAGCCGGTCGAGGTTGCCCATGTTCTCGTTCGAGGTGATGGT
The DNA here is from genome assembly GCA_025774615.1 of bacterium. Classification (GTDB taxonomy): domain Bacteria; phylum Blakebacterota; class Blakebacteria; order Blakebacterales; family Blakebacteraceae; genus Blakebacterum. The sequence goes on along the minus strand of JALGVQ010000298.1, from coordinate 1,178 downwards.
CATGAGTGGGAAATCCCGTCCAAGCGTGGATTTCCCCAGGACCTCCATCATTATCCGGCCCGAAGATTCCGAAGCCATCTGCATGTATTCGAAGATCTGGTCCCAGTGCGCGAGCTTGTTGTCGGCTCCGACCGGGAATCCGAGGAACTCTTCAGGTGTCTGAAGGGTCTGCGCCGTTGTGCGTGGTGTCGCAAGCGCCAGAAGGAGCAGAGCACAGAGTGGTCCGCGGAGCAGTATCGAGCGGGTTGAACGGTTCAGGCCGGTAAACAGGTACATGAGGTCTCTCCTGTGGAAGGGTGGTGCTGTCGTCCGGTCCCGTTCCATGCCGGCGCGGGCAACACCGGCCGGGATCCTACTGTGAATCTATGCTGACTCGATCCGTCTGCGCAAGAGGTGTGAGCCGTTCCCGGTCTTTACATTCGAAGGATTATTGAGTTTCATTACTATTCTCTATGCCATCCGTACCTGATCTCCTTTACATGACTGAAGCATGAGGAACCTGACCATGGATGACCTGATCTATCTCGATAACGGTGCAACAAGCTATCCGAAACCGCAGTCGGTGTATGACTTCATGGACCACTATTACCGGGAATACGGGGTCAGTCCGGGTCGTTCCGGGTACGACAAGGCTCTGGAAGCCGAAGAGGTCGTGCAGGGGGCGCGTGTGATGCTCACCGAACTCTTCAACGGCACCGACTCAGAGCGGCTGACGTTCAGCTATAACGCCAGCGATTCCCTCAATCAGATCATCAAAGGGGTTGTGAAGCAGGGTGATCATGTCATCACAACGAACCTCGAGCACAATTCGGTCCTCCGTCCCCTCTACCAGCTGGAACTGGATGGTGTGATCGAGCTTACGTATATCGATTTCGACAGTGCGGGCTATGTTGATCCCGATGATTTCAGGAGTGCGTTCAGGAAGAACACACGACTGGTCATCATGAACCATGCCTCCAATGTGATCGGCACTGTTCAGCCGGTGACGGAGGTGGGTGCAATCTGCCGGGAGGCCGGGATCCTTTTTGCGATCGACAGCAGTCAGAGCGCGGGCCAGGTGGATATCGACATCCAGGCCATGAACGTGGACATGCTGGCCTTCACCGGCCACAAATCACTGATGGGACCTACCGGGATAGGCGGGATGTATACCGCTGAAGGGGTGGAGGTCACGGCGA
>JALGVQ010000297.1 GCA_025774615.1 bacterium | reverse complement strand
CGCGTCCCGGATTACCTCGAGACTCTCCGTCAGGCGGTCCACCTGGGCTCTGACATCAGGTGTATCTGAAAGATCGAGGACCGACCTGACACTGCCGGCGGCCCGATTGAAGGCCCCGTTGATCTTGTTCCGGGCGGCCTTGTGACGTTCATGGATCGCCTCACCGTCAACGTCCAGGAGCCGGATGCTCTGGCGGGTAACCTCAGCGAGCCATTTTTCACCATTCGCTGATGCTTCCCATGCCAGATCCATCGCCTCGTTCTCGCCGGCGTTTGCCAGGTAGAAGAAGCTGGCGGCTCCGATGAATCCACTGCGTTTCATCTCGGTCGGATCGGATACCTCGACACGGTCCCCACTGCTGTGATAGAAATTGTCGGTCCAGTGGTTGAACTGCATCGCCGGGATGCCGGCCCGCAGGAAGACGATATGATCACTTGAGCTGATGAAGGGCACCAGACGGTAGTTGAAGGGGGCGTTGTTCCCGGTCTGTGTCCGGATATCGGTCTGATCGGTGCACTGCAGGAGATTGTTGATCAGATCGTTCAGGTAACTGGGATGGGAATCGGGAGTCATCTTCATCCGCAGCCAGCTGTCGGTCAGTTCCAGATCCTCACCCGGCATGTCGTAGTTCATCGCCGCGATGAACCGTTCCGCCAGATCCGGGTGGTCGTACATCCAGGTGCTCGATCCGGAGATCTCAGGCACGAAGAGGAACCGGATCGTGCGTCGGGGGCGGGGCAGCACTCCCGTGTCGATCAGGTTCTGAAGGGTCCTGGCGATCTCAAGGATGGTTGCCACACCGGTGCAGTTGTCGTTGGCGCCGGGGGTGGCGATCCGCTCGAAGGCGTGAGCGACCTTGATCAATTCACCCGCGCCGGGATCGGTTCCCTCGATCGCGGCGGAGATCACGTTCATCCGATACGGCACCATCCCGGTTTTCACGTGGGCCCGCATTACAACCCGCACTCCGCGTTCGAGAAGACCTCTGAGTTCATTGTGCTGGCGGAGGGAGAGGTTGAATCCGAATCCTTCGATCCCTTCCGATGGCCGTACCGATGCCCAGCCGATCTGGTCGAGTGTGTACCCGGGGTAGTTACCACTCACACCGGCACTTCCCGTCCCGAGCGCTCCGGCCGCGCCACGCTGGTTGACTCCCGAACTGAAGGCACCGCTGACCGACCCGCTCCCGAGCACGATCTTTCCGGCGACATCGATACCTTCATAATCGGCCGGTCGTCCCATCCCGATCCAGACAACCTCGGTCTCCACATCGGCGCTGCGGCTGCCTGATGCTACGGCCGACGGCACCATGGTCAGGCTGGCTATCTTCTTCCGCACCGGTTCCACCATCCACAGGTCGGCCTCATACGGCACCCAGATCTGTCCGGCGGGGTAATAATCCACCGCCACGTCGGAGAGCCCGTAGCGTGTTGCCATCTCCTCCAGATAGCTCGTCTCGAAGAATTTCTGCGTGTATTCCTCCTCGGGGCGGATCCGGTTGGCGGCCAGCAGCTGTACATGCTGCAGAGCGAGCTCACCGGAGAACTCCTGAAGAATCGCCTCCCGTATCTCTGCGGGTACCAGCCACCGATCGGGTGGGGTCTGCGCCAGGGCGGAATGTGTCGGGATCAGCGGAAGGAGAAGGACGCCGGCGATGGCGGCGGAGATCAGTCGTGCGTCGAAACGGAGTTTCATCATCGTGCCTCATCGATCTGCGGGTGAATCATCTGAGTGATATCTGAAAGTCTACTATCGGCCTTCTTACAATGCACTACAAGTCAGGTCACCACACCCTTCGGCTTACGAGTTATTTCCCCGGAGCATACGAACCATTTCTCCAGTGTGATATATTTCACATTCACTTGGTGCCTGCATCCCGATGATGATATGATTTTTTCCTCTCCTTACAGATCTGCGATCCCCTGGATCGTCGGCTGTTGCCAGACAGTCGTGCATGAGAAATCAAATGAGTGGAAAAAATCTCAAATAAGAGATATCATTTCTTGACATATAATTGGTATTGTGGTACTAAAATACCATCATTCCGCGAGAGAGAGGGTTTCTTGGCTGCACTCATCAAGATATCGGAGGCGATCTCCCTGGCGTTCCACTCCCTGGCCATCCTTGCCCGGGACCCGGATGAACCGATGTCAACTCAGGCGATTGCCGACTCACTCGGTGCCTCGAGTGCCCACCTCTCGAAAGTGCTCCAGAGACTCGAACACCAGGCGTTTCTGACCTCCATGAGAGGACCGGGTGGGGGGTATCTGCTGGCCAATAACCCCGAAACAACCACACTGAAAGATATATTCGAGGCGATGGATGGCCCCGTTGGCAGTCAGACACGGCTCCTGGACGCGCCCTTCTGTGATGGGGGAAAGTGTCTCTTCGGCATCATGCTCGAATCGCTCGAAACCAGTATGAGGGACCACCTTGCAGGAACAAGCCTGAGTGATCTGTCGAAATCGATGGAGTGTAAAAGTGTCTGAAATGGGGAGAGATGAAATGTCCGTGTCCGGCACCATGGAGAAGTACCCGGCACGATTCAATGACATCACCTGGTACCGGACCAATGTGCCCTGCATGCAGGCCTGTCCGGTGCATACCGATTCAGGCAGATACGTCCAGCTGATCGCCGAGGAGAGGTATGAGGAGGCATACCTCATTGCCCGCTCATCCAATCCCCTGGCATCGATCTGTGGACGGGTTTGCGCGGCTCCCTGTGAAGATGCGTGCCGACGAGGGGTGATCGATGAAGCCGTCACCATCAGGCCTCTCAAACGTTTTGTAACCGAGCAGTTCGGCGCTGAATCGGCCCGACCCGATTTCTACCAGAACCTCCTCGAGGGATCACCCTCTGAAGACACGATC
>JALGVQ010000087.1 GCA_025774615.1 bacterium | reverse complement strand
ACAATGGTTGATGTGATGCATGCTCCACACCATGGCGGAGGATGGGAGGAAATCTGGCGTTCCCTGGAAATGGTGGAATTTTTCGATCTCGAGACCGTTATCGATTACACATGTTCGCTGCGATCCGCTCTCACCGTGGCACGAGTCGGGTTCTTCCTCGAACAGCACCGGGATCAGCTGATGGTGGAAGACCACCACCTGGAAATGCTGCAACAACACAAGCCCTCCCAGCCACGCTACTTGCAGCGAGACAGAAGGGAGCCTGGTAAACTGATCTCTTCATGGAATCTCATCGTACCCGACTGGATCCTCACCCGTTCCTGGGAGGAGGAGTCCGCGTGATCCTGCAATACGCTGATCTTCTGAGTCTGGCATCCAATCTCGGTTTTCAACCATATGCTCTTGAAAAGACAATCTGGCTCCTGGAACTGCTGGAGGCCGTCAACCGTCATCCCTTTCTGAAAAAGCGCATGGCCCTGAAGGGTGGTACGGCACTCAATCTCTTCATATTCGATGTTCCCCGGCTTTCGGTCGATATCGACGTGAATTATCTGGGAAAGGCGTCGCGTGAGGCGCTGGTTGAGGAGCGTCCGAAGATCGAACAGGCTGTCCAGGCTGTTGGCGGACGTCTGAACCTGGCAGTGAGACATGTACCAACCGAACACGCTGGAGGAAAATGGCGTTTTGGGTTCACGGGAGCCGCCGGACAACCTGGAATCCTGGAACTGGATGTAAACTACATGTTCCGAACCCCGCTCTGGACACCATCCATTATAGATTCAAGACCGATCGGTCCCCTGCAGGCGACACAGATACTGGTTCTTGACCTTCATGAACTGGTGGCTGGAAAACTCGCCGCGATGCTCACCCGCAGTGCCAGCCGGGATCTCTTTGATGTGAGAGAGCTCCTGCAGAAGGGGGCGATTGATCGGAAAAAATTGAGGCTGTCCTTCGTGATCTATGGCGGCATCGTCAGAAAAGACTGGCGGGAGATCTCGGTTGAGGATGTAAAAACTGACAGGAGCGAGGTTGAACGTCAGCTCCTGCCCATGCTTCGGAGTGATCATGTGCCTGGACGAGAGGTACTGGACACGTGGGTAGAAGAGCTCGTGAGTAGCTGTCGAGGCCTCCTCTCAGAGCTGTTACCGCTGGAATCAGCCGAATATGAATTCATCTCTCGGCTGAACGATCACGGAGAGATAGTGCCTGAACTCCTGACCGGTGACAGCGCAATGAAGGACAGTATCAAAAACCATCCAGGCCTGCGCTGGAAAGCCATGAACGTCCTTGATCATATTCGGTAATTGAACAGCACCTCCTCGGGGTACTACTCAATTATGAGGTGAAGAGGTTCCCCGAGCGAGCCTTCAACGGCCGTCCGGCCATCGATACTCACCGAGATGCGATCATCGATCGATACCACGTCGAGGATCCTGCCCCTGAACGGAATACCCCGGCAGGTGAACTGCTCGAGTCCCAGGTCGAGGGGATCGATGGTGAGGTCGGCCTCACCCGACTCAGGCAGCGGGAGCTGGAGTCCGACGGCGAATCGCACGATCAGATCGTTCAGCCACGAATGCATGTAGTCATCGACGCCGCGGTAGAAGCAGGCCTGCCCGGTATAGGGATGGTAATGTTCAAAAGTGTTGGGCCGTTCCGGATCTCCGTCGGTGAAGAGCATCATGACGAACCGGATCAGGAAGTCGGCCAGATGGGGGGTGAGACTCTCATCCAGGGTCCGGGAGGCCAGCGCCAGGGCTTCGAACACATGGCTGTTGGTCATCGGCCACACACGCCCGTTCCAGGGGCAGTTCATCCGTTTACCCTTCCAGCGGGCGTCGGGATCGAACCACGGATCATCGGCGCTGGTGGCCGGTACCGGCCACGGTGTCCAGAATTTGTCAGGATCGAGCAGATGTTCCCAGAGCGCGGGCAGGTGTTCCTTGCCGGCGATATCGGTCATGAACGGGTAGAAGCCGACCGCGGCCTTCACTCCGGTGCGTTCCATCGAGCGAGGGTCGACGTCGCTGAACCACTGATCGTCGGGGTCCCACATCATGGTACGGACCGCCTCGGCGATCCGGTCCGCCCCGGCATCCCAGCCGGTGGCGTCGCCGTGCATCTCGAGCATTTCGGCGATCCGCGCCAGGGCCCGCTTGAGCCGGTACATGTACACCGTCGCATCAACGGCCTTCAGCCGGATATTATCCACCCACCCGACGGTGTCCGCCTCACTGTGGACCGCCATGTAGCGACTCATGAACTCCTGACCGGTCTCAAAATGGGTCACGACATCATAGAGCCCTGACCCCTCCTGATCCCGTTCCCGGTCGAACCATGCCGCATACCGGGTCAGCGGTTCATACACCTCCTCGAGGAAAGCGGCATCCGGGTGCACCTGGTCGAGAGCCATAACGGCTCCTCCCCAGTCGGCCAGATAGAAGTCCGACCTCCGGTCGGTGTGGTGATAGATCCTTCCGGGGAACGAACCATCCTCGAGCTGATTGGCGATGAAGTTGCGCAGGGTACCGCGGGCGACCGCCGGATCGTGCCGCCACCTCAGATCGCGCATGTGCGCGTGACCGCTGTAGGAGATCGGTACCCTGAAATAGCCTGGCCCTTCACCGACCGAGGGATGAAGCTGTCGTCCATGCCCCCCCCCTCCTTCGAGCAGTTTCAGCGCGTACCAGCGATGGTCCCAGGCCGCCTCGAGGAAGGGATCGGAACACCTCAGGCCGGGAACCCCCAGCTCTGATTCCTCCCAGGCATGCCTGGTGACTGACAGGAGGAGACCGGGAGCGTCTCCCGAATTTTCCTCGACCGACCGGAATCCGCTGATCCAGGTCGGTGGCTCCCGAACCGCTTCTGCTCCCACTTCGACCAGTTCGCTGGCAACCGCTTCTGCTCCCGATTCACCCAGCACCTCGAACACGGTCATGATCCGGTCCCGCCCCCCCGATCCCGGTTCGAGCGGGGAGTGCACTCCCGCGTAATAGAGACCATGCGGCGCGTTCCCCGACTGACGGACCTCGCCCGGAAGGCCGGGCTGGTCCCACGGTCCCGACCACGGGGTCAGCCCCCACCACGGCTGAGCCGCCGTCCCCTCAGAGAACTGCACCGACCACGATTCCGCCTCTCGATCGAGCGCGAGTCGGCAGCGCAGTTCCAGCGGGGGCCAGTTCGGCGGCAGCAGCGTCCGGGTCCAGACAATACCCCACGGACCTGCCACGAAGTCACTCGAGCGGGTCTCGTGACCATCGGGGAGTACGTAAAGACCGCCGGTGTCGGGCTGGGCGGACCAGGCCACGAAGTGGAGGCCCCGGTCCCATGCTTCATCATCGGCGTCGACCGTCACTTCACAACAGAGGAGGTCATCAGCCGTCAGCGCCAGGTTCTCCCAGACCGTTACTTCACCCGAGAACCCCTCATCGATGTCTGTGTCCCCGGCGGCTCCATGCAGCGGGCTGGCCGTCGGTTCGAGTGATGACGATATCCCGGCCGGAGACCAGCGCCATCTGCCGCGCCGCAGGGGATAGGGGCGTCCATCGGAATCGAGCAGGGTCCAGGTGAAACAGGGGAAGATGGCATGGTTGAAATAGTGGATCTCGTCCCAGCAACCCGGATGGTCGAGCCACACCGGCAGGGCCGGTGCCCAGAGCAGGCGGTCACCACCACCCAGATACCATTTATCCGATCGTGCCGTGCGATTCATCAGACGCAGTGATCCTTCCCCGGAAAATAATGCCGGATGGAGATTATGCCCGTCAGAGGCTCTGCAGAGCCACTGGATTCCGATGCGGACATCCTCTACATTCGTTGATCGGATTCACCTCGGGACACCGGTCGGGGAAACCGGCAGGCTCCCGGACAGACGCAAGGGACGTCATGGAACGGATGGCACGCTGCGTATGGGTCGAAGGTCTGCGCTTCGACACCTGGTCACACAACGGCAAGATGATCCGCCTGGACGGCTCGAAGGATCAGGAACGGGAGGAAGCGGGGCCGACCCCGACAGAGCTCATTCCGATGGCACTCGGAACCTGCACCGGCATGGACGTGATCTTCATCGCGCAGAAACAGCGGATGGAACTGGAGGGACTCGAAGTGGAGGTGGTCGGCAAAGCCACCGATGAGCACCCGAAAGTCTTTACCTCGTTTGAAATCGTCTACCATATCAGGGGTAACGACCTTGATACCGGCAAGCTGGAACGCGCGATCGCGCTCAGCCGTGACAAATACTGCATCGTGGGGAACACGCTGGGTCAGTGCATGTCGATCGGCCACAGCTACACGGTGAATGACGGTGAGGTGCAGGGAGTACCGGAAACGGTCGAAGAACCGCAGGAGTAGCACGCAACGACGCTGATCAGAGGGCAGCGGGGATCTCCACGCCACCCTCGATAAGGGCCACGCGGATCGCCGACCTCTCTTCATCAGTAACCGGTTTCAGGGGTGCCCGGGGCAGACCGCCCTTCCCACCGAGCAATTCGGCGGCTGCCTTCATGCCGGCGATCCCGAATCGTCCCTGAATGGAGCGGGTCAGGAAACTCAGCCTGGCCTGCATTTCCTTCATCTCTTCCAGCGCCCCATCCCGACCTGCGTTGAACAGTTCCACACAGAGTTCGGGAACGACATTTGCCATGGCCAGTATCGCCCCACTCGCTCCCGCAGCAGCGGCATGACCGGCAATGGTCGCGGCTCCGGTGATGATGCTGAACTCCGGCGGAGTGCGCTGGAGATGGAGCTGCAGGTCGCGCAGGTCCCCACCCGATTCCTTGAGACCGATGATATTGGGATGCAGAGAGAGTTCTTCGACGAGATCATGGCTGAGCGCCAGACCTGTGTTCTGGGGGATGGTATAGAGAACAACAGGAAGCGGGGATGAATCTGCTACAGCCGTGTAATGATCCAGGAGTACCCGGGGTGTCATCGCCGAACGGTAAAAAGAAGGGTTCACCACCAGAAGGGCGTCGGCTCCCGCTTCGGCGGCTTCCGAGGCAAGCCCGATGGTGAGGTGTGTACTCTCGACCCCGATCCCGGCCAGCAGGAGTATGCCTTCCTCCCGGTTGTCTGCCGCCGCGGCAATGATCTCACGACGCTCCCCGCGCTCCAGGTACGGCGCCTCACCCGTGGATCCGAGCGCCACCACTCCGGTGAGTCCCCGTCCGGCCAGCCAGGTGAGCTGATCGGTGAAGCCATCCGTATCGAGACTTCCATCCAAAGAAAAAGGGGTCACCAGGGGAACGATGACCCCTTCCAGATTTAAAGATGGTTCCACGGAACAACCTCTCAGATCACTCGCTGGCGGGCTTGAAAGCCTCTATTGCACTCTCCACTGTTTCATGGGTATCGAAGATCGACATGAGCTTGGTGATCATGAGCAGGCTCTGGATCTTGTCCGAAGCATGCGCCAGCTTCATGTCACCTCCCTCATTCCGGAGAGTGGTGAGCGCCCCCATCAGGGCTCCCAGTCCGGATGAGTTGAGCCACTTTACCTTGCTGAGATCCGCCACAACATTGTTGACGCCATCATTGAGCAACTCGCTTATATGATCATTGAGTTCCTGCATATCAGGGCCGCCCATCATCTTACCCTTGAGCTGCAGGACCGCTACCTTGCCATCAATCGTTTCAGTGATCTTCACCCGTAATTCCTCCGCTCCCTGGTGAGCTCAGATAGTTTCGTTCAGGTATTCTCGCCTTTCGCACCGGTTGTGTCAACGGTACATCACCCTTCCCAGACGGGATCGAAGAGAAAGAAAGAGACGGTGATCATCGCGCCGGTGAATCCCAGCAGGCCCATCAGGTTGCTGGAAGCCTGATCCCATACAGCACCCTCCAGTGCCATCGCCGTGCCTGGAACGGCGAGCAGGAGGAGGGGCATGAGGATCGGGAAGGCGAGTGCCACGAAGAGTGGTCCCTTCACCCGGGCCCTGGAAATGATGGCCGCCACGATCGTGGACGCCCCGGAAAGGCCGAGTACGCCGAGCACGATATTCAGGATAAAGAGTCCCGGAGAGAGAAGTTCCACCGAGAAGAACACAATGAAGAGGGGTACCAGTATCACCGAGAGCGCCAGCATCAGTACGCAATTGAAGAGGAGCTTGCCGCCGAAGACCACCGACGGGGTGGCAGACAGGCGAAGGGCGATGGCGGTCCGGGTCTCCTCCTCCTTCACGAACGTGCGGGAGAGACCGACCGAGGAAGCGAAGAAGAGCACTGTCCAGAGCAGGCCCGACTGGACCACCGGTTCGAGCGGAGCCTGCCCGACACCATAAGAGACCACAGCCAGGGTCACCACGGCGAACATACCCACCGCAGTGGAAGCAGCAGCCGAGCGCATTTCACAGGTGAGGTCCTTCTTCAGAAGGGCCAGCACACCCGGAAGCCAGGGCTGTTTATCCGAGAGTGAGGCGTTCATCCCCGAACTCCATCTCCCGTGTGTCGTTGGTTGCCAGGACCACAATGCTTCCCTGCTCGCGTGCCTGCCCGATCAGCTCACCGGAGAGCGCGAAACCACTGCTGTCGAGGGTAACACCCGGTTCATCGAGAAGGAGTCCGCCCGGATTCCCCAGCAGGGCGAACGCCCACTTGAGGCGCTGCTTCATCCCCGATGAATAATCTTCGACCCGGTCAGCACCGCGCGACCCGAGACCAACCCGCTCAAGGAGGTCGAGTATTGAACGCCCACCGGATGGCAGTGCCTGCAGGCGGGCAAAGAACTGGAGGTTCTCAATACCGGTAAGTTCATCGTAGAGAGCAAGTTCCGGGCTCATGTAACCCAGATTCCTCCTCCTTTTCGGACCATCCCACTCCCGGCCGTCCTCCATCCAGCTGACCCGTCCCGAGGTGGGGCGTTCGAGGCCCGCAAGACACCTCAGCAGGGTGCTCTTGCCGATACCGTTCGGGCCGGTGACAACCAGCACACTGCCGGCACTCACCGAGAGATCGAGTCGATCCAGGACCCGGCGCGGGCCGTAGAAGCGTGAGAGTGATTCGACGTTCAGCTGGAGCATCAGGCTGTCTTCTGTTTCACCGACGGACTCCTGCGTGTCATATCATTACAGTATCCGGACGATTACGAGAGATATGTCGTCCTGCTGCTCGCTGTCGGAGCAGTGCGACATCACCGCCTTCAGGATGCCGTCGAGGACCTCGCGGGCCGACCTGCGGATCATCGTAGCACATATCTCCGCCAGGCGCTCCTCACCGAACATCTCATCATCGGGCCCGGCCGCCTCGATGATCCCGTCGGTATAGAGGATGATAACGTCACCCGGTTCGAGCGACAGAGTGCTCTCTTCATAGATCGCGTCGTTCATGAACCCGAGCACGATCCCTCCTGTGCTCAGTAACCGGGGCTCCTCACCAGGCCTGATAAGCAGGGGTGGAAAATGACCGGCATTGGAATAGGTGAGGCGCTGTTCCTCCGGCGCTATCACGCCGTAGAAGAACGTGGCATACCTGCTGGTCCCGAAGTTCTCCTGGATCAGGTTGTTCAGCTGGCTCATGATCTCAGGGATGCTGAAACCACGGCGGGTGAGGGAACGGTAGGAGGCATAGAGACTCGCCATCAGGATCGCTGCCGGAGCTCCATGACCCGAGATATCACCGATCGCGATACCGAGTGTCTTCTCATTCACCTGGACGAGGTCGTAGAGATCGCCGCCAAGGCTTTCGATCGGTTTCATGTACGCGGCGACATCGAGCCCGGGTATATCGGGTGTCGAGTTCGGCAGAAGGGCCTGCTGTATCTTACCGGCGATCTCGAGCTCCTGCTCGATCACCCGTTTCTCCCGGGCCTCGGTGTAACAGCTGGCGTTGTCGATCGCTACCGCGGCCTGCGCTCCGAAGGTCTGCAGCTGTTTAAGATGCCTGCTTCCATAGGCCCTGACCCGGTCAGACTCAAGATTCAGGACCGCCACGACGATCCCGCTCACCATCAGGGGAAGGACTATCTCACTGCGGGTCTTCGTCCGCGCGCCGATGTAATCGGGATCTTTTCGGACGTCCGCGACGACGATCGGCTCCTCCATCTCGGCAGAACTGCCGACGAGACCGTCTCCGATCTTCAGTTCGACCTGCGCCAGAACCCCCTCGTCATAGCCCCGGAGCAGGTGATAGCTGATCTCGTCCGACTCGATATCCACAAGAAATATCCCGGCCGCGTCATAACCCACGACCTCCTCAAGACCATCGAGGATGAGTCCGAGCACCTCATCCCGATCGAGTGAAGAGGAGATGCGCGTACCGACCTCCAGCAGGAGATCCCGCTCGCGCGCTCCCCGCCGCGCCAGGAGAAAGAACCAGACCGCGGCCGCGGTCGCGCAGACCGAGATCACGAGCAGTACGCTGTTCGAGATATCACTCATATCATGCCAGTCCAAGAAGCGTGCGAATCACCTTCAGGAGCGCCCATCCCCCGAGCCCCGCGGCAACAAGAACAACCGCTCCACCCACGATATTCGTCAGAGGCCTGTTGACGTACGTGCCCAACAGCCCTGCATTATTTGCTGCCCAGAGCAGAAAGACCGCCACGACCGGCAGCAGCAGGCCATTGGCCGCCTGCGCGAGCATGATCGCCTGCAATGGCTGAACTCCGAGACTACCGAAGATAACACCGGTGACCACAACCGCCAGTGCCACAGCGCGCTGCCGTTTCCCCCCGAGACCCGGTTCCCAGCCGAGGATTCCCCCGGTCGCGTACGCCGCTGCCATCGGGGCGGTGATCCCCGAGGAGATCCCCGCGGCCAGAAGGCCGATCGAGAAAAAGACCGTTGCCGCTTTGCCGAGAAGCGGTTCGAGCTGGCCCGCCATGTCGCCGGCGCCGGTGATCGCGGCCGCGCTGCCTCCCGGCTCATGGAACGCTCCGGCGGCGGTAAGCACGATCGCTCCTGAAATGAGCCCCCCGAGGATGATACTCACACCGGCATCCAGCCTGGCCGGCTTCAGGTCGGCTGCTCCCCGGAACCGTTCCTGTACCGCCGCGGCATGGAGGAACAGGTTATAGGGAACCACCGTCGTTCCGATGAGCGCTATCACCAGGAAGATGTCCCCTCCCCCATTGAGGGAAGGCAGCAGCGCTCCGCGCAGTGTGGCGATGACATCGATGCCGGTGATCAGCAGAGTAGTGATGAAGGCCAGGCTCATCACGATCACGGTCCCGACCAGGATCGACTCCAGGACGCGGTAGCTCCCCTTGAGCAGGATCAGGGCCGCCACCACACCGATGATGAGCACCAGCAGGCGCCGGGCGATCGGGAACACCGTCTCCAGTCCCAGAGCGGCGCCGAGCAGGTTTCCTGTCTCATACGCGGCGCACCCGAAGGTCACCGCGATGAGCACCAGGAAGCCTGCGGAGCGACCCAGGATGGGCGATCTGAACCCTTCCCTGAGGGCCTCAGCCAGCCCCCGCCCACCGATCACACCGAGCCTCAGGCTCATCTCCTGCAGGACGAGGGTAGCGATGACGCTGAAGGTGAGCGCCCAGAGGAGCGCCTCACCCGCCCGCGCTCCGGCCAGGGAACAGGTAGTGACCGTACCAGGTCCGACGAACGCAGCCGCTACGAGCGCTCCCGGTCCGATCCGTATCCTGCGCCGCGATGAAGTCACGGAATTCAGCCGGCACCTCCGACGGCGATCATCGAGATCTCCACCAGGGCATCGGCCGGGATACGCGCAACCTCGACGCAGACCCGGGCCGGCGGGATATCACTGAAATACTTCGCGTACTCCTCGTTGACCGCTCCGTAGTCATCGAGGTCGGCCAGATAGACCGTGGCCCTGACCACATCGTCGAAGGTCAACCCCGCGGCGTTCAGCAGTGATCGCAGGTTCGCAAAGACCTGCCGGGCCTGGGCAACGGTCCCCCCCTCCACCATGGTCCCCGTCGCCGGGTTGATACCGATCTGTCCCGAGAGAAAGAGCATGTTCCCGACCTTCACCGCCGGCGTGTACGGTCCGATCGGAGGAGCTGTACCTTCCGGGATGACGGCACTCTTTCCAGATGTCTCTGAGTGTTCATGCGCCTGTGAGTGATCGTGCGCGATCGACACGTCATCTTCGCTCCTCTCGGTCGTGAAGATATAGAGCGTGCCGCCCAGCAGAAGCGCGGCGAGTCCGAGAGCAAGGGCGATTGCCATTCTGTTCATGACCAGTTCCTTTCCAGGAAGGCGGACCGACCGGGAGAGAGTTGATGTATCGTCAGGGCTCCGACGTCACGACTCCGGCGTCAGGGCTCGGGATCGGGTGGCGGTTTTCCTGCCTCCCCGGTCATCTGCACGAAGCGCACGGGGATGCCGCGCTCCCTCGTGATGTTGCCGTCGGGCCCTTTCTTGAGCAGGAGCAGTTCCTGGTAGTACGATCCGACCGGGACCACCATCCGCCCCCCCACCGTGAGCTGATCCACCAGCGGCTGCGGTACGTGATCGGGCGCCGCGGTGACAATGATGGCGTCGAACGGCGCTTTTTCAGGCCAGCCGCGATACCCGTCACCTATCCTGGTGAACACATTCTCATATTCGAGTCGATCAAGGGTCTCACGCGCCCGCACCGCAAGCGGCTGAACGATCTCGATTGAATAGACCTCATCCACGATCTCGGAGAGCACCGCGGCCTGATACCCCGAACCGGTACCGATCTCAAGCACCCGGTCACCCGGCTTCAGTTCCAGCACCTGGGTCATCAGGGCGACAATGTACGGCTGTGAGATCGTCTGATTGTGCCCGATCGGGAGCGGGTCGTCTATATACGCGAGGTATCTCAGACTCTCAGGCAGGAATTCGTGACGGGGGACGGCCAGCATGGCCCGGAGAACATTCGGATCGGTAATGGCCTCGCGGCCCGGCGCCCGGAGTTGAACCTCCACCATCCTCCGGCGGTCCTCATCCAGCGATAGCGGCTCTCTGCCCGCTTCCTGGGCCGTGCGGTCCCCCCTGCCGCACGCTGAGAGGGCCAGCAGTACGGGAATGAGGATATATCCGGTACGCCTCTGCATCCCCTGCCGCACGCTGAGAGGGCCAGCAGTACGGGAATGAGGATATATCCGGTACGCCTCTGCATCCCGGCCTCCAGGTTGATAAGTCAGTCTCTGGAGCTCGTTAAAAAAGTTCGTCGAGTTTCTCTATGATGGCCTTTTTCGGAACCGTTCCGATGATAACATCAGCGAGTTCACCACTCTTGAAGAAGAGCAGCACCGGGATACTTCTGATACCGTAGGAAGCAGCGACCTGCTGATTGGTATCCACGTCGACCTTGGCGAACTTCACTTTTCCGTCGTATTCCTCCGACAGCTCGTCGACGATCGGCGCGATAGCTTTACACGGAACGCACCACTCTGCCCAGAAATCCACCACGACGGGAGTGTCGTGATCCAGTACTTCCTGCTGAAACGTGTCATCAGTCACATGGACCGGCTCTGCCATTGCTCACATCCTCCATGGTGTCGGCAGATATCAACCCGCGCCAGTGATCCGGGTTATCTGCTCACTCTCATGGTACGAAGAGGAGGAACCTCTACACAACCACACTTATAGAAGTGGCGGTAAACGCAGTCGGCGCAGGATCAATCCGAAACGGGTATCGTCGGGCACCGCCATACGGCCGCTCTCCAGGATGAGGAGCGCCTCCTGCAGACGACCATCACGCTCAAGGAGCGCGGCCAGGGCTATATAGGAATCCGCGTGAAGGGGCCATTCCCGGAGATTGGACCGGAACGCTTCCTCCGCGCCCGAAAAATCGCCGAGATTCACCCGCGCCGATCCGAGGTTGAACCCGACCTGTGGATCGGAGACTCCGGCCTGACGAGCGCGCTCCAGATTCTCCTCCGCTTCCTCCCAGATCGCGTCCTGGAACGCGATCATGCCCAGATTCGCCCACGCCTCACCGAGGTTCGGCTGGAGTTCGACTGCACGGGTGAGGGCCGGTACCGCATCGTCCCACTGGCCCTTCTGGAGGTAGACCACCCCCAGATCATTCCATATCTCTGGAGATTCAGGCGCCAGCCTGACGGCTTCTTCCAGATCGTTCCGCGCAGCGTTCACATCACCCTGTCCCAGAGAGATACTCGCGCGAACCCTCAGATATTGTTCCCGGGGTACGTGCCGGATCCTGCCGGTCGGCAGTACACGCTCTGCTTCATCGTACGCTCCCTGATGGATGAGCGCCTGTGCCAGTTCGATCAGAAGTCCCTGATCGCGTGGGCGGAGGGCCAGCGCTTCCCTCAGCGTTGCCTCCATCCCCTTCCAGTCTCCGACCGCGGAGAAGAAGAGCGCGAGATCCATCCATGGTTCGGGCCTTGTGGAATTGACTCGTACCCCGGCTCTGAACTCGGCCTCAGCCGCAGGAAGCAATCCGAGACGGAGCCAGGCCTCACCCATCAGGCTGTGACGCCAGCTCCACCAGTCGCGCGTCATCCTGTCCATACGGGGGAGCTGACCCTCGGTAAAGGCCGGCGCATACTCGGACATGATCGATACGTGTCGTCGCACATCCTCCAGATCGGGCACGTATCCCGGCGGCTCCATGCGCAGAAGCACACCATGAGGAACCAGTGTTCCATAGACATGTTCAGGAGGCAGGATGATCGGGCTCAGGAAGAGGGGTTCGGTCGAATCGGTATTGAGGGCTATCAGTTCGCGTGACGCCGCTTCATGAGGCAGCTGTTCGTATCCGCGATCGAGTGATGGGACCTTCAGGGAGGGTATCATGCGGAGGAGTTCCTCCCGATACCACTCCTCCCGCACAAGCAGCAGATACACCCCGGAGAGCCCCGGGTCCTTCTGTTCCAGGCGTCTTCGATGCCAGAGGAGGAAGGCGGTAGTGTTCTCCTCGCTGAATACGATCCCCTCGACTGGTTCTGTGGGCGCCGGTCCACCGTACACCGAAGCGGCGACCGCGTCTGCGTAGACGGCCGGCCCTCCTGCTCCCGTGGCGGACACCTCGTGCCAGTTGCGCGCGATCTGCAGCACCGGGCCCACGGCGAGCAGCAGCGCGATTCCGGCGAAGGCGAACCTGGCTCCCGGACGGGGACCGAGGATGGCGATCAACCGCTCCCCCACCAGCACTGCCGTCATGCCGGTACCGAGAGCCATCCAGAGGTGGACCGGGAGGAGCGCATCCTCCAGGATGTCGAGTCCCGCCAGCAGGAAAAGCAGTGGGAACAGGAGATAGAGCAGTGCCAGGAGTCCAAGCCGGATACGGCGGATCCCCGCCCAGATCCAACCCATGATCGAGAGGGCGAAGATCGGCAGGCTCATTCCCCGGGCTATATCGAACCAGATACCCCAGGCGGTAACCGGCATGAACTGTGACGGTCTGGCGCGTGCCTCAGCCGCCGTCACCAGTCTCATCAACCTGCGCAGGGTGACCGCTTCTCCCCAGTTGAAGGGAGGATTGAGCGACGCGCGGAGCGGGACGATCAGATAGATGCTCAATCCCAGCAGGAAGAGGAGCGAGACCGGAATGAGGAAACTCACAACCTGCCTGCTCGTTGATGCCGTCTCGATAACAGGCAGTGTGTCGGATTCAGGGCGCAGTGCCCACCAGAAGAGCAGGAGAAGGGCCGGGAAGTAGAGCACCAGCGTGAAATGGTTCCCGAGCCCCACACCGGCAAGGAACGCTATCAGGAGTGGTCTCCTCCAGCCGGCAGTCCCCCAGACAGCAACGCCCATGCTGCGCAGTTCGCCCGCTTCGAGGATCGGAAGCGGCTTCTCGGCATCGAGGACCAGATGAAGTCCCAGAAGCAGCAGCAGACCGACCATGAACGTGTGGAGGGTATAGACCTCCGCCACAACCGCCTGCTCCATGAAGAGTGTCATGCTGCCAAGGACCGCGGCCGGTATGACCGAGCTCACAACCCTGAATGTGCGCGGGAGAGGACCGAGACGAAGCAGGCGGATCAACTGCCAGGTGACGAGGGTCATCACCGCGAGTGTCGCGCCGGCAGCCACAGCGGAGAGTGCATTGACGATCAGCGCCGGTTCGGCGATCCATCCCAGCAGGGATGAGAAGAGTCGACCCACGAGACTGTAAAGAGGATATCCGGTCGGATGCGCGATCCCGAGGGTCGACGCCACGCCGACGAACTCCGGAGCATCATACCACCCGGTACCGGGAGTGAGCCTGATCAGATAGAGAAGCGTCCCGATGGCACCGGTAAGAAGTGCCGGCCCTCCGGGAGCGGTCAAAAACCATCGGCTGGATATTCTTGATTCAGATGACATCAATACGGTCTCAAACCATCCACACGATCTCAATATGAAAAGGCCCCCACGACCGTCAGGGTCGCGGGGGCCGACGGTACTTCAGCAGAACTGAAACAGAGTACGCGACGGATCCGGGCAAACGGCCGGCTCTGTCGCCGCTCGGTGATCCTCAGTGATCCTGATCGCCGACCGGCACCAGCGTCTGGAGGATCGGGATCCACCCGCTGTCGGGATACTTTTCGATGAAGTAATTCTCGACGTAATCCCTGGTGTAGGTCGTCGCCAGCTCGAACTTTTCATTCTCCATCTTCGCCATTCGGTAATACACGACCGTACCCGCTCCCGTCAGGGAGAAGATGCTGTGCTGGAAGTTGTACACATTGAGACGCGGGCTGTACTGGAAGTATTCACCCGTGAACGAGTACCGGAAGCTCGAACCCTGCGCCATCCACCGTTCGTTCGGCATACGCAGCTCATTCCAGATCGTGTAATCACCTCCCTGACTGCCGGTGATCCTCACGCCCTTGAGTGTATACCGTCCCTGCGGCAGGTTCTCCACGCAGAAGTAACCTTCATCATCCGCCCAGATGGTGATGGCCTTCCTGACGTATTCACCATCCACCTCCTGGTCGGCCATGATCGAGATCTCCTGGCCGGCGGTGTAGGCTTCCTGCATACCGGCATTGTAGTCTTGCGGCCGCATACCGCGAATAACTTCGATCGTGCTTGAACCGATGATCAGGATCGCGTCATCACTGACCGGGTCCGTAAGCCTGGTGGAGTATCCGCCGCCGCAGCTGGCGAGCAGGATGATCACGCTGGTGATTACGCTGAAGGAAAGCAGAGTTTTGACGCCATTTGCAGACTTGGAAAAGTATGAACGCATTCTGGATCCTCACTTGTCTGGTTCTTCCCAGATGTTATGTCATTGTATACTATATCAAAGGTACACTAACTGACCCACTGGAACCGTAAACAGTTTAGCATTATTTTGCGTCAAAAGCGTGGGGTAATGGGTCTTTCAGGGATGTACATCCGTCTTTGGCAATACATTCGAGGCTGAGTGGAATAATGAGGAGTTCTTTCATGTCGAAACCTGTCTTTCGAGGATCACTGATCGCCCTTGCAACCGTGATGCTGGTTCTCTTCCTGCCGGTCACGGGCGTCCACGCTCAGGATGTCGATTCTCTCTACCGATTCGGACTCGATCAGCTTGAACAGGGGGACACCGAGAACGCGATCAATACGTTCCGGAAGGTCCTCGAGCTCAACCCGAACTACGCCCTGGCCCACTCGAGCCTCGGATACATCTACATGCGTCGGGGAAACAGCGACCTCGCCCGGGCTTCGTTCGAGCGGGCGATCGACCTCGATATGCGGCTCGCAGCGGCCCACAACGGGCGGGGGATGGTGCTCGCCCAGGATGAACGGACGCGCGCCGTGGCGCTCGATTCGTACCGTGAGGCACTCAACCTGGACCCCGATTACCTGGACGCCCGGTACAATCTCGGCGTGACCCTGGCGGATATGGAAGACTTCCGTGGCGCCCGGCAGGCGTTCGAACAGCTTGTCCAGACAGATCCCGACTACAGTGATGTTCACTACCGGCTCGGCGTCATTGCGAGCAACGAAGGAGACTTCGACGTCGCGCTGGAAGAGTTCAGAGACCAGTACCGGCTTGCGCCCAATCACCGTGAGAACCGGCTTGAGCTCGGCCGCCTCTATTTCAGGCAGGAACAATATGGCGACGCGGAGGATCTGCTGCTGCCCATGATCTCCCAGTTCCCCGATTTCACCCCGGCGATGCTCCTGCTGGCCGATGTCTATCTCGCAGTGGAGGATTACACGCGGGCCAACCAGCTCTACCTCCTGTCCTACAAAGAATTCGAGGACGAGGAGACCGCCGATCGGCTCTGGCAGGATGTGGTTGACATCGCTTCTGACGATGAGCGGGAGGAATACCACGACACCGCTCTTGAGGACATGCCCGATTTCTTCAGACGGTTCTGGGTCAGCCGCGACCCCGATCCCACCACCCCGACAACCAATGAAATAATGGTGGAGCACTACCGCCGCCTCCGTTACGCCCGGCAGTACTACCACAGCGCGACCACCATCGGTCAGTATGACGACCGCGGCCGGATCCACGTCAAGTACGGAGAGCCCGATGAGCGGGCGGGATACGGTACAGCCGATTCCGAGACCCGTCCCAGCGACACCTGGGCCTACTGGACCGGCCTGAAACAACGTCTGGTCGTCCACTTCGTCGACCGGGGCCAGGGGTACTTCCAGCAGGTCGACAGCTTGCTGGAGGCCTCTGAAACAAATCCGATAACGATCCTCGCCGGGCTCGAGAATCCCGGTGACCTCACCTCGACAACCTCCGATCTCACCATCGACCGGCTCCCGATCAACACCTACCGTGATCGTGCCATCATCGATCCCATCTACGACCAGATCGCCAACGAGATGGAGGAGATCATCCGGAACGCACAGGGCGAGGGTGGTGGAGTGGAGGCTGTTACCACATATGTCGAACGGCTCAGCACCATGCTCGAAACGGAGCGAATAGACAACCTGCAGGACCTCGTCACAATCGAATCGACGACACACTACGCCAACATCGAACCACCCGACCCCCTCCCCTTCAGTTTCTACACTGCCGCATTCAAGGACATGCAGGGGCGCACCCGGATCGAGGTCTACTACGGTATCCCGACCACTGAGCTGGAACTGGAGCGCTACGGTGAGGGGCAGAAGGCGCGGGTCGATCTCGGGGTGGCGATCTTTGATGAGAACTGGAACGAGATCGACCGCACCAACGAGATACGGGAATACCTCTCGAACCAGACGGTTGTTCAGCAGGCAGGCTCGGTCATGGTGGATCTCAACATGATGCGGGCGTTGCCGGGCGTGTACAACTTCGCCATCAGCCTGACCGACCTCAATTCGGGCCGGGTCGGAGTCGCACGCGACAGTCTGAGGGTTGAGGAATTCACGGGCCGTTCGCTCAGCATCAGCGACATCGAGATGGCAGGCTCCATCGGCTCACGGCGCGGCGGACGATTCTACCGCGAGGGAGTCGAGATCATCCCGATGCCCACGCGGACGTATACAATAGAGCAGCCGATCTTCATCTACTACGAGCTCTACAATCTCTCGAAGGACGATTTCGGGACCACTGCCTTCCAGGTGAGCTATGGAATCCAGCCGGCGGATGAGGCGCGCCAGCGGGGCATCATCTCATCGGCCTTCCGTGGGCTCGGGAGGCTGGTCGGGATCGGCAAGCCGGTAGAGGTTACGGTGGAACTCGATGTGGAATACGGGATCCGCGCTCAGGAGAACCGGTGGCTGGAGCTGGAATTCATCGATCCCAAGTCCGGACTCTATCAGATCACGCTCAAAGTGAAAGACATCAACAACGGTACCGAGTATGAGCGTGTTCAGCAGTTCATGGTGACACCGCCCCCGGAGATCAGACCGAACTGAACGGTCCGGGGGCAGGTCTTCGGATTCGGGATCACTGCGGAGGGATGCCCAACTCCTCTTTCCACTGCGGATTCTGCATCTCTCCCATCACGTCCGAGTGAAGGAGGATATAGGCGCCGAACCCGCCACTCGTGTCAGCGAATATGAACGTCCTGCGTCCCTGATCCCCCAGCTGGTAGTAGATCCACTCAACCCACGGCTTGTTGCCGATGTCCATGATATGCGGCTCGATGTCATCCGGAGTGCCGTATACGATCCATATCCGTCCCTGGTCGGTCTTCCATCCTTCAGGCTGGGTAGGAGTGACGAAGTTGTCGTTCGCGTGATTGAAACGCTGAAGGATCGTTTGACGGAACTCGTTCTCAGATGTCTCCGGCGTCGTGTCCCGCGCGGTCCAGAAGTTGATCAGGAAGATTCGCATATCCTCGGGATTGAGACGGTCGAATTCCTCAAGTTCTGCTGTGGTAGCCAGATAAGTAATCTCATTTCTGAGTCTCACAATGGCATCAGTGGTCATATTGATCGAACTCAGCTCATCGGCTTCCACTGACTGCACTTCGCTGAAGATGTTGAACGGCTTCCTGCGCACCGCGCGCTGCCCCGTAGCGTTATCCACTATCTCCACGTAGAGGAAGTAGTCGCCGCTCGGGATCATGAGAGGATTCAGATCGGAGATCGCGATCAGATCGTTGGTTGCGCGTATCTGTTTCGTGACCTGGTCCTCGAACACGTGCCGGTGGTCGACGTTGAGCCCCTCGATATAGACCGACCGGGTATAGGTGTTCTGCTCTCCACCAGTTCCGGTCGGTTCGGACAGCCCGTACACTTCGGCATAGAATGACATGGTAGGGATGTTGAGCCCGAATACCCGGAGCGGGTTGGGGATCACCTGCAGACCGTTCTTCACGAATTTGTTCGGTGAGGCAGCCTGCCCGAGACGCACCGTGAACTCGATATCACTGATGGTGAGCTGGGAGGAGGAAAAGTCCGGGATCACCACCGTACGACGGTCAACCCCGATCCTCGTGTTATTCTGCAGCTGGCTGTTCTTGTCGGTGACCGTGGTGATGAACCGGTAGGTTCCGGGAGTCAGGTAGAGTCGATATATATCGAATATGGTGGTTGGTTTTTCTGTCTCAGCCGGATCTGTGGTCTGAAAGAGCGTTGGCCAGCTGTCCCACTTGACCCGGTCCCCGATCTCTGTCTCCACCACGGTCTCGATCGTCCAGAGTGATGAGAAAGTACCAGGGGCGTCGGGGAGCTCTATGAAGGTCATATTCTTCCGGTCGAAGGCGTAGTAGATCTCCACGTACGTCTGGGACGGGTCCTGCAGGTTCCGGTAGCTAACGACATCGACGTATGTCTGCACTTCACCGGTGAAACTCTGGGAGATGAGCCACTCCTGCTGTCCATACGCGGTCCCGGTACTGCCCGTCATCACGATGATGCCTGCCAGGAGAGCCGTCAGAATGGCTGTCCCGATGGTACGCGATCGATGGTCTGTACGACATGAAGACATGTGTTCACAGTCCTCCCTGGTGGTACCGGTTCCTGTGTGCACTGCTCTGAGATCACCGAGCGGCGCACGTGAGTGAATGTCTGTCATTCCCTTAACGCTCCGGAGGTATCTGCTGCTGGACCCGCTCACGGTAATCATCCCGGTTGATCAGCCGGAAATCGCCGAAACCGGAATCATCCTCAAACAGAAGATGCAGCCTCATAGAGTTATACACCCAGATCTGCGCAGGATTCGATCCGCTGGAGAATTCCGAACGATCAACATAGTCGGGAAGCCCCAGGGTAAGGTACACCATCCCTCGATCGGTCGCCCATCCGTCCAATTGGGGAATGTCGAACATCTCGTTGGCCTGGGCGACCCTCCGGTAGTACTCGAGCATGACCTCGTTGCGCTTCGTGCCCGGAGTCGGATCCCTGCTGGCCCAGAATTGCTTGAAGAAGTTGAGCCGTCGCTCCTCGGGAGCGCTGCGAAGCAGTCGCAATTCCCGCTCGGAAGCGATGAATCGGAGCTGGTTCACCGCTTTCTCGAAATCCTGGAAAGCCAGTGTCAGATACGATTCCAGAACAGTAAACTCCCGTTCATTGGACACCGTCATCCCTGAACCCATATCGGTGATATCTATTCTGAGGCTGTATTTTCCCGGAGTGAGGTCCTGGATGTTCATCTCAACCGAATTGAAGGCTGACGACCCCGGTTTTTCATGCCGGCGCATGTAATAGACCGCAGTCTCCCCCGTATCGTTCTGCACATAGAATTCCACACGGTAGAGTTTGTCCTGCTCGGTCCGCCGTACCGGATTGAATCCATATATCTCGTAATAGGCCAGTACCGAGGGCGCGAAGTTGGCATACATTCCGCGAGTATTCGGAATATAGGCATGTCCTTGTCGGACAAAGAGTTGCGACCCCGCATAATCCACGACCGCACCGGCCGGAAGTGAAAGATCCGATTCACCCAGAAAGTCAGCGAGCAGGATATCGGAGATACCCAGTCGGCTCTCGGAATACCCGGGGACGTCGATAGTGAATCCGAGTTCCCGCGGATCATCCATCTGCTGGTCGATCAGGCTCACCTTCAGGTCATACCGCCCCGGTTCAACAATGAAGGTGAACCGCTGCATCCTCACGATCTCATCAGAGAGAGTCTCTTCGAGGATCGGTGTGGTTGTCCGGCTCCTTGTCGTCTCATCGAACACCATATCGCCCCGGGGGCCGAGCAATACAAGGTTCAGATCGTATTCAGCCCGGAATGTGCCTTCGGCACGGACGAAGTACAGCTGGTCATAGGCGATAGATACATAGACCTCGACCTGCGTTTTCCCCACTCCCTGGTCGCTCTGAAAGGTGATGACGCTGGCGTGAAAATCGGGTCCGGCGATTGAAGGAGCAACCACCTCCTGGGCAACGATACATGCCGGGCGAGCCAGCACGACCGTCAGCAGCAGGAGGGTGGGCAACAGGAAGCCCGGAAGGTACCTCACATGGTTCAGAAAAGCCTGTCGGGGCACGTGGAGATTCCTTTCACGTTCATCGGGGTCCGGCTGCAGGGCACACCTCTACCGGTATGTCCATTCTCATCCCACTGTTCGACGCCTCCAGGACGGGAATCGTTCACACGAACATCACACACAATCAACGAATAATCGGGATATTACCCAACATTTTCGACAGAAGCAGTGTGTCATGAAAAAAGAATGCCCGCCACCATTGCCGGCGGAAAGCCGGCAACGGCAACGGGCATTCAAACCCCCTTCAGGCGGTCAGAGGACAGTACTCAGAAAGCATCGTCCATAACCGCACCCTGGCCTCTGACCTAGAAGCCCAGGCTGAAGAAGAACTGCGTCACTGACCCCAGGTCGCCGTAATCCGCCATCCCGAAATCGAACTGGAGGGCGTATCCAGCGAATGTGGTCTTCAACCCTGCTCCGTAGCCAATCTGCATGAGCTCGCGGGGCTTACCCTGAAGACGGGCGCCCAGCTGCTCAGAGACCTTACCACGCATCCGATAACCTGCACGCAGATACACTGTCTCGTTCCACGCGTATTCGGCCGAAAATGCCAGCCTGGCTATCTGGTCGTTGGGGTCTTCGATGTCTACGTGAGCGGTGAGGCGGTTCATCTCGTTCGCCATGAACGTGCTGATACCACCCACCAGGTCGATGGCCAGCCCCATACGGAACATCAGGGGCAGGTCATATTCCAGCGTGCTGAGTTGCGCATTCGGGTTCAGTCCCGTGTACGGCTCACTCGGGTCGTCGTCGATCTGGCGGTTGAACGCGAGGTCCGGACCTTCAAGATGCATCTTCGGACCCATGTTCAGGATCGCCATACCGAGCTGTGTACCCAGCAGACCGGTGTTGAACGTCGAGCCGATATCGATGGCTATGGCGTTCGCTACCGCACGCTGAATCTTCTCCTGAACCCACTTGATGGTGACACCCACTGCGAACCGGTCTGTCAGAACCTGAGAGACCGTCAGCCCCATTGAGAGGTTGTTCACACTGAAGTACTCACCCTCGCCTTCGGGCTCTTCTACCGTCGTTACCTCCATCTCACCTGAATCGAGACCGATGTAGTGGATCCCGAGTCGTGTGTTCAATCCCAGAGGTATGACGATACCCGTGAAGGAGTGGGTAATCCCCGCGTACAGGTCAGCCCTGTTCAACGCAAGGGTCATTCTGTCGATCTTCCCGATGCCTGCCGGGTTCCAGTAAAGCGCTGTCGCATCGGCGACGGTCGCGAGACCTGTACCCGCCAATGCCAGTCCTCTGGCGCCGATCGGAAGCTTCAGGAAGTTTGCGGCGCTTGTGCCCACCTTCGAAAGATCTGTAGGTGGCTTGTCGCCCTCCTGCTGACCATTAGCAACCGACGCGGTCACCAGGAGTAGCGCAAGAGCAACAGTCATTACTTTACGCATTGTATGTTCCTCCTTGAGACTCATTGGTTGCCTACCTGATGATCGCAAACTTGCCTACCTTGGTCTTCCCGTCGTCCGTCTTCACGACGTAGACGTAAAGTCCGTAGGCAGCCTCGGTAAACTCGTACGTCCAGATATTCCAGTCTACCGTGCCGACGCGGTTGGAGTTGTACAGCTTCCCACCCGCGACAGCCGTGGCGTCACCATGGTTATCAAGGATCGCCACGAGTTCTCCTGACAGCGTGTAGATCTGATCTGAATCTCGCTGTTCATCGGAACATTGGTGAACTGGATCTTACGCCGGTTAACGCTCATGTCCCATTCGGCGTAAATGTAGTACGGGTTCGGTACGACCATGATGTCATCCAACGTGACCAGTGAATCGGTGATGGAAGTCCGGGTCGTAGTGAAGGTGAAACTCGATCCGACTTCATTCTTCATCATGGTCATCCATGGAGTAAACGTCCAGACATCTCCAACCGACCAGAGCGCACCGCTGATGTCCGTCGGGTCCGCAAAATCGGCCTCGTTGAAGGCTATCCGGTAGGACCAATCCGCGCGACTTAGCAGACTGCCGGTGTTGTAACCCCAGTAATCAGAGTCAGCCACTGGATGGATGTCCTGTACGTCGGTCACCGTCACCCCATCCGCCTCGAAGTAGGGGATGTCCATGATCATGAAATACTCGTCTGATATCCAGTATGCGTCACCGTATGGAGCACCGGTGTTGTAGAACCGGTAGTGCATCGGCATCAGACGTGTATCGGTTTCGATGTCCCACACCTCGAACGGTATGTGGGTTCTCCCACCACTGTAGCTTCCGGCAGAACCGTAAACACCGTAGTTGGAGTCACCAGCCGCGGTCACGAACCCGGTGAAGCGGAGCTCCACCATGTTCATGTACTTGGTGACGTTGGCGCGGTTGGCAGCGGCACCTGCGCCCGCCATGTACGCCTGGGTGAAGGCCACCGTGTACTCCGAGTCGGGATCAGCATCGGTTGTCTGCTCGAAATTGTACACACCACCGTTACCACCGTGCACCTGGGATGTGAAGATCCTGAATCCCTCGGTGACCGGTACATTGTCCAGGCCGAGAGACGGATCGCTGCCAAGGATGGGCTCGGGGAAGAAGTCCGTGCCGGTCGTCGTGTTCTTAAGCATGAAACCGGGCAGGCTGACCGTGTCCCCATCCGCAACCTCGGTGTCGGGTTCAACATAGAAACCCGTCACGTCGAGTTTGTAGGAGTCACCGGTCAGCGCGGTCTCATTGAGCACGATGGCAGAGATGGAGTTGGCCTCCCAGGCGTTCGAAGAAGCCTCCAGCAGTGTGATCGCCGAGCCTGTCGTCGTACCGACTGTCATGGTGCCTTCGGTGTATCCGGCAGGCCGTGATCCTGCGATCACCGCGAGCACGTTCGGGGAATTAGGACTGCTTCCCTTCGGTGACTCAAGTGACCGTAGTGTCTGGAAAAACGTGACCGCGTCGAACTCACCCTTGTCATATGCGGTGATGACATACCAGTATTCGACACCATCCATCATGTCAGGATCGGTCCAGGTCGATTCCAGGCCCGTGTCGTCACCGAGCCAGTGGCGACTGAGACCGTCATTACCCTTGACCCCGTCATCGAGGTCCCACTGCCTGACAGGCATCCACTCAGCGAATGCACCCTGAGCATCGGAGATCACCTCACCCCAGTGGGCGCCGCGATCCATCGATCGGTAGATTCTGATCCCCTCGAAGTCCTGAATGCCCGAAGACGGATCATAGGCAATGACCGATTTACTCAGGTCCCAGGTCAGGGTGATGTCACCTGACGGGGCGTAGTGGATCGGGTAGGCGTGGAGCCGCGGGTCGTATTCTCTTCCACCCGGACCAGCCAGGATACCGTTCGCTGTGAACGATACCGGCGCCGGCGGGGCAGCTGGACCCGCGAACTGGATGTTGTACGTGTGCTTGGCCAGAACAGCCGAAGCCTCCATTTGCTGGAGTGTCAGACCACCCACGAACGCCACCACGAAATCGAAGCTCGCGCCTGCGGCCATCGAGAACGGTCCCGAAGCGGTGTAGTAGAAGTGGTCGGTTGAACTGTCCCAGTTGCTGTTGTACGCCTTGTAGTCGTCGCTGTCCTGCTTGAGGATCGGTGATCCGTCCCCACTCAGTCCAGTCTTCCAGACGTTTTCGGCGTAACCTGACTCCATCACCAGGATATCACCTGAAAAAGCGCCGTAGAGGCTTTCTTCATCGATGAGCACCCGGTCGTCCCAGTCAAGCAGAGCTACACGGGTCAGGATGTTGGCCGGTCCGAACGTCATGGTGGC
Organism: bacterium; assembly: GCA_025774615.1. GTDB lineage: Bacteria > Blakebacterota > Blakebacteria > Blakebacterales > Blakebacteraceae > Blakebacterum. The sequence continues at coordinate 6,217 of JALGVQ010000087.1, read as the reverse complement.
GTCTTCCAACGGCATCGGATTGGCCGAAGTAGTGACGATGTTGGCACCCGGGTTGTTCGGGTCGTAGTTGTCCTCACGGAAACTGCCCGTGGGGCTTTCCATCACCATCTGGCCGACGAAGCCGAGCTGTTCACCATTAGTACGGGCATGTGTGCCTGTCGCTGCATCGAAGTTCGACGCCTTCGAGTAGATCATCTGGTCGGCTTCGACGTACTCGAGCGATGCGCCTGTCCAGTCATCAGTAGACGGGCTTCCCTTGTCAGCAACGTGTCCGACGTACACACCGGTGTAGTTGTTGCTCGATGTGTTGGTGAACTCGTACTGGATGAAGACGATGTTCATCGCGCCATAGGAGATGGCCCGCTTCTTTACCTCGATACCCAGGGAGATTGACTGACCATCTCCCTCCCGGTCGGCGTACTTATCGTCGAAGATACAGTACGAGTTCCGGTCACCAACCAGTTCCCACTTGTTCCAGGTGTCGGTCCCGGCCCACACCTCGTTTACTGTCGGTGCCGGCCAGCCGGACGTCGGCCAGGTTAAGGGAAGGTCGCTTATCGCGTATATGGGGTAGGAGCCGGTAAGCTGTGGTGGGTTCGAGAACTGGATTCCACGAGCACCATCCTTCGCTTCCCAGTCCATCTTGGAAAGGCTGTGGAAGTCTGAAGTCTCGTGGGCCATACCTGTCGGATGCCACGGGCCACCTTCCACAGCGAACGCAACGCTCGATGTGAACCAGTAGGCACGCAGGGTACCGTCAGGGTTGGGGTACGTTCCCCGGCCGGCTGAAAAAATGCGGCCGAGCTGTATTCCCATGTTGTAGGTGTAAATCTGGAGTTGGGCAAGATTCATCGGGGCCACGGCGCGATCTGTTGCAGCCGCATCACGCGAAAGTGCTTCAGGCCCCATATCCTCAAGGGTCATCTTCAACTTCGCGCGTTCCTCAGCCCATGAAGACTGATCCTGTGCCCAGCTCGCAGATGCCATGCATGTCAGCAGCAGAAAAGCCACTGGCCAGCGCAGCATTTTCAGCAAGCGTGGATAATCCATAGTGTCCGCTCCTTCACTCACGTTCCGAAATGCGTTGTGTTCAATGTCGGGAAACAGGATTCCCCGATGTTCTGCATGTATCCAATCCTGATTCAGGCCAGGCGGACTCCAGGGGGCTGCCAGTGCAGCCCCCCGTTGCCCTGATCCATGCGTATTCGGAAGTAATCCCATATCTGCTCTCTCTACTGTTTTCTCTCGAAAATCCTAGAAGAAGATGCGGATCCCGATATCGATCGACCGCGGCCTCGAATAGTAGTGCCACCGGTCGTAGCTCTCGCTGTAGCTGGTAGCGCCGGGACCCGGGTCGTCGGCTTTACCGGTACGCGAGTACACAGAACGCACGTTCTTCTTGTTGAAGAGGTTCCGGACGTCAGCAAAGATGCTGTAACGCAGTCCGAACGACTCGAAGTCACGGTAGAGCTTCGCTGACCACGAGAACGTCCATGGACGACGACCGGAGTTCGGCTCGAGTCTCTTCTCTTTGGTGGTCGGTGTGTACGGCTTACCTGCCGCGGCTGTGTAGATCAGGCTCGCGTTCATCCGCTCGAAGGGACGGATACCGAATACCTCCGGACCCACACCCTGCGGGATGCTGATGCTGAACGTTGAGCTGAGACGGTGCGGCTGGTCCCAACCGAGCACCCGGGGGCGCTTCGGGCTGGTGTCAAGCTCGTCGCCACCGCGGTAACCGGCCCACGGGTCGTCCCGGTTCGACTGCGTCGTCATGTACGAGTAGTTCACCCGGGCACTCCACCCTTCGATGACGAGTAGTCGTAGTTGAGAAACACCGTGTAGTCGTACGGGTTCGAGACACCCTGGAAGAACGCCGGGATCCGCTCTGAGCCGACCATGTTGGACGTGTCCCTTGCCCACATGGTCATCTCGAGAGCATAGATCTCGGTGAACTGGTGCTTGTAACCGAACTCGTACGAAACCGTCTTCTCGTTCTCCATGTTCGGGTTGCCGATCAACGGTACGGAGTCTTCCAGCGTCCCCTGGACATACAGGTTACGGTATATCGGGTTCTGGTAGAAGTGACCGTAGTTGAAGTAGACAACCGAACGTTCGGTGACCGGGTGCGAAACGCCAATACGCGGTGAGAACTGGCTGCGCAGTTCACCGGTCTTGACAGGTGCGGTCTCCGGGTCGGAGGGGTCGATGACCAGTTCACCAAGCGCGTCGATCGGGTTCCGCGGGTCGATCCAGAAGGGGATCTCACCGGCGTTCGCCGCATCGTAACGAATACCCAGGTTCAGGATGATGAAGTCATACTCGATCTTGTCCTGGAGGTAGAGACCCATCTCCCACGGAGTACGACGGTACTGCGTGATGTAGGGAGGGCTCAGGTAGAGCAGCTGCACGTCATAGGTGTCCATCGTCGGGACGTTGTACTGCACGCCCGTCTTCACCTGGTGGTGCGTGGTCACCTGGCTGGTTACGTCGGCCTTGAGGGTACGCGTGATCTGGTAGTCGTTCGAGTAGTAACGGTCGGAACCGTCATTACCGAATCCGGCACCACCGATCGGGAAGTAGCCGTACCGCCGGCCGCCATCATCCGCGTCGTCAGATGCGGAATAGGGAATCGGCTCAAGGGTGACCTGGGTCATCGCGTCACCGAACTGCCAGAGCGTGTCTGAAGTGCCGCTCGGATAGAGGTGCTCGAAACGCGCCACCCAGCCATCCTCGTTGATGAACCGGTCTACACGCATCGCGCGGTTGTAGTCATAGTAGGAACCGCGGATGCTGTAGAAGGTGGACTGGCCCAGCTGGTGTGTCCAGACGAATGCCAGACGCTGGTTCTTCATGTCCACCCGGTTCTTCTCGTTGTGGAAGTCGGTCAGACCCGTGCTCGAGATGGTCTGAAGGCTCTGGTTTTCATCTCCCACGTAGTTCGGATCAGTCGCGTACTTCGGGTCGGCGTTCCATCGCTCGGTACCCCAGACAGCGTTGTCCTGGAATTCCTTTGGAATGCCCCAGAACATCGAAAAACGCCAGGCACTCGTGTAGGGAACGCGGTCCTGGCCGTTCAGGTTCGCCGAAAGCGTGATCTTCATGCTCGGCGTCAGCTTGTAGGTAAGGTTGCCCATACCCGACCAGTTGTTGTTGAACCCGAATCCCAGGTAGCCCGCGTAGATGTCTGCCGGGTAGATACGCCAGTCGTAACCGGTGGCACCTTCACGCTGTAAGTAGGGGTTGTCTTCTGCGAAGTCGAAATCCGCCCAGTCGTCAGGCATGTCGTAGTAGTCGATATCCGGATTGCGCGTGGTCTCATCCATCGGATCGACATCCAGGTCGTATACGATGTCATCCTTCTTGATGGTGTAGTCACGCGAACCGCTCAACGAACCCGACAGGAAGAAGCTCATCTTGCTGAGCAGTGGCACCGGACCACCGATGTAGCCCTGGAACCGTGTCAGGTCACGGATATCGTCCTGCTGCTGCCCGGAGAACTCCGAGGAAAGGACTTCGATGTTGGCGTCGAGCTGACGACCACCCTCACGGGTGACCATGTTAACGACACCACTCATCGCGTTCCCGAACTCAGCGCTCATACCACCGGCCATGACCACCATCTCGGGGCTTACCTGTGCCGCCTGCCCACCGAAGACCAGGTTGGTCACCTGCATGCCGTCGATCATGAACGCCACCTCGGCGTTACGACCACCCCGCATGTGCACCTGCTCGAGGCCTCGGTCGTAATACCCGGGGATATCGTCGTTGAAGTTGTCGGTCATCGTCAGGGTGTTGGTCTGCAGCTGGAGGATCTCCTGAGTTGAGGAGACAGCCATCCTCTCCATCTCTTCGATGGAATAACTCTGCTGTGTCGCGGAAACGTCGCGCTGGATCATCTCGCGCTGATGCATCACCGTGACGACCTCACCTACATCGAGGACCGTCGGTTCGAGCTGGAACGGCTGGCTTGTCGAAACACCTACCGTTACCAGCAGATCTTCAACCTCCGTAGTCTTGTAACCGACCATGGTAGCGCGGAGCATATACATGCCTGGTGGTACGTTGATGATAACGTAGTCACCGTCGGCATTGGTAAACTGCCCCATGGTGGTCGCGGTTCCATCGGTCTCCAGCACGAACACGTTCACCGCTGCAAGCGGATCCCCTGTAGTCGCGTCGGTGACCTTACCGCGGATGGTACCCGTTGTGCCCTGTGCCCACGCAGTGGACGTCAGAGCAGCGAGCGCCACCAAGACTGTGAAGGCTCCCATCATTCGCTTACCCATAGGGTAAACCTCCCGAAACGCATGGTATGCCTAACCCGCCGGAGAACGATCTGTACGGCGGGGTGCTTACGGCCCAGAAATAGATGCAATCCCTGTGCCAGTTCAGTGATATCGTAACGATTTCACAACATATCCCGAAATTCGCACCGATCGTATTATTCATCCCGGAATTGAGCACAGCGGACGCTTTATCACATTGATACACTTGCTGTTATGAAATACCTGGACCATTTTGGCGTCCGAATCAGTTTCAGGGATGCTATCACAGCACTCCTGTACGAAATCAATCACATGACGGGTTGTGTTAATATGACACGGTAAAATCGTGCCTGTTCTTCCTCCAGGGCGGAAAATTTTTTCCTACCTGAACAGGCACTTTTTTTAATCTTATACTAAGGAGGGGGGCAATTGCCCCCCTCCATTACTGCTTTCCAGCTGAACACTATCGAATGCTTCTTCCGATGCTTCTTCCAAATGCTTCCTCCCGAAAATTCTAGAAGAAGATGCGGATACCCACATCGATCGACCGCGGCCTCTCATAGTAGTGCCACCGGTCGTAGTTCTCGCTGTAGCTGGTTGCCCCGGGACCGGGGTCATCAGCACTGCCTGTGCGGGTGTACACCGAACGCACATTCTTCCGATTGAAGAGGTTCCGGACGTCAGCAAAGATGCTGTAACGCAGTCCGAACGACTCGAAGTCGCGGTAGAGCTTCGCTGACCACGAGAACGTCCATGGACGACGACCGGAGTTCGGCTCGAGTCTCTTCTCCTTGGTGGTCGGTGTGTACGGCTTACCCGCCGCGGCCGTGTAGATCAGGCTCGCGTTCATCCGCTCGAAGGGACGGATACCCAAAACGTGCGGACCCACACCCTGCGGGATACTGATGCTGAACGATGAGCTGAGTCTGTGCGGCTGGTCCCAACCGAGCACCCGGGGGCACGATTCGACTGTGTCGTCATGTACGAGTAGTTCACCCGGGCACTCCAGTAGTCGCTGTACCGCTTGATCAGCGACAGGTCGACACCCTTCGATGACGAGTAGTCGTAGTTGAGGAACACGGTGTAATCGTACGGATTGTTCAGTCCCCCCAGAAACGCAGGAACACGGATCGAACCGACCATGTTGGACGTGTCCCTTGCCCACAGGGTCAGTTCGAGCGCGTGGATCTCGGTGAACTGGTGCTTGTAACCGAACTCGTACGAAACCGTCTTCTCGTTCTCCATGTTCGGGTTGCCGATCAACGGTACGCAACGGTACGGCGTCCTCCAGGGTCCCCTGCAGATACATGTTCCGGTAGATGGGGTTCTGGAAGAAGTGGCCGTAGTTGAAGTAGATGACCGAACGTTCGGTGACCGGGTGCGAGACACCCACGCGCGGCGAGAACTGACTGCGCAGCTCACCTGTTTTGATCGGCGCGGTCTCCGGATTGGTGGGGTCAGGGATGACCGTGCCATCTATGGGGCTCGTCGGATTCCACGGATCGATCCAGAAAGGGATCTCACCGGCATTGGCCGCATCGTAGCGAATACCCAGGTTCAGGATGATGAAGTCATACTCGATCTTGTCCTGGAGGTAGAGACCCATCTCCCACGGAGTACGACGGTACTGCGTGATGTAGGGAGGATTCAGATAGAGCAGCTGCACGTCATAGGTGTCCATCGTCGGGACGTTGTACTGCACGCCCGTCTTCATCTGGTGATGCGTGGTCACCTGGCTGGTGACGTCGGCCTTGATGGTGCGCGTGATCTGATAGTCGTTCGAGTAGTAGCGGTCGGAACCGTCATTACCGAATCCGGCATTACCGATCGGGAAGTAGCCGTACCGCCGGGCGCCATCAAGCTCATCGTCAGTCGCGGAATAGGCCACCGGCTCGAGCGTGACCTGGGTCATCGCGTCACCGAAGTGCCAGAGCGTATCTTCAACTGCT
>JALGVQ010000296.1 GCA_025774615.1 bacterium | reverse complement strand
AGGCCCACTCAGGGATCTTCCGTTTCGCGGCAGGACTGGCGGCGTAGAAGTTCCCGTTGTCGAGCTGTTCACCGGCATAGTCGAGGATCGTCTTCCGGACTACGGCTGAGTTCCGGTGGTTGGTAAGGAGAGTGTTCCCGATGATCCAGGAATCACCAGTCCACGACGCCTGCTCCCGGTTGGCGTCGACCGAGATCATTCCCATCTGTACGCTCTGTCGCGCCGAGCGTTCACTCATCTCGAAGATGGCGTTCACCACTGGATCGGAGGTCTCGAATCGCCCCGCGACCTCAGCATCGGAATAGGCCCAGATGCCTGTTATCCGCTCCGGTGTAAGGCTCCCTCTGTACCCCTCGATCCGCACGGTCCTGAAGCTGGAATACCCGGAGTCCGGCGACCAGGTCTCTCCGCCTCCGCGGCAGATATACCGGTCCCATCCTGAAGGTCCAACGGTGCCCTCACCCTGGAAGTAGTGGACGGTGATGGAATCTCCGGTCGTGTTCCCGGTCATGATCAGTTCCGGCCAGCCGGTGATACACTTCCCGAAATCGACGATCCAGACGCTTCCTGACCTCTCGATCGCGAGCGGGGTCAGTCTCTCCTGGACCTGCTGGTTCCCGACCATCTGGGGAAAGAGCTGGAATGCTGATCGATTCACCACGACAGCATTCTCCCACTCGCTGTCGTCGAAACCGACGTCTTTCCACCCGGTGGGTTCAAGCCGGGCATCGAAAATCTCGGCGGCCCGGTTGCGGGCACCTCCGGCACCACCGAAGGTCACGTACTCCCCTTCCCGCCAGGGTGTCCGGGAAAGCACCTTCCAGTTGCTGTCACTGATGACTGGCAGAACCGTGCCATCCGGAGTCTGGATCTTTACCTCCACGATGAGCGCCGGATGAGCGTTGACGCCGGAGACATTGAACATCCCGTGCCAGTGGGCGATGACCGCGAGAACGTTCGCTCCATCGTCGATCAGATCGGTCACATCCCAGGCGTTGTACTGCCCGTACCGATACGGATCGCTTCGGGCCGGTCCGCGTCCTGCCTCCTGCCCGTTGACGAAGAGTCGATAATCATCGTGGGCCGAGATGAACACCCTGGCCAATTCAGTCTCGATTGGAAGCGTGAATTCCTTCCGGAAGTACGCATAATCGTTCACATTCTCACTGCCGTCCCAGATGAAGCTGGCGGAGAATCGACTCTCGGGCATTCCGGTATCGAAACGGGCGGTCACACTCCAGGGGCTCACCTTTCCCTCCCGATCCCACGTCCTGACCTTCCATGAGTAGCGTGTGTCGGGGTTGAGGGTCGGGCCTCGATAAGGAACAGCTGCGGAGCGGTACGATGTCACCTTCCCGCTGTCCCAGATCGTACTGTTGGATCCATCTGGATCCTGTGCCCCTGAATCGACGATGATCTGATACGCAGTCTGGATCTCATCGCGATCGGCGTCGTTCACCTGCCAGGTGAAGTAGGGAGCTTCGCTATCGAGGTGGAGCGGATTTCTGGTATGGTTGGTGAGCAGACTGGTGGGCGGATCGGGAGCCACTCCCTGTGCCTGGACGTACAGGGCAGGGACGATCAGCATGATCGATATAAGAATCGTTCGCCTCATCACGCTCCGACCGTAAACAAGAGGGAACCGGAATGTCCACCCCGACCGTATCATCGGGTAACCAACAGATGTGCCGATCCGCGAATGAAAGGTACGGCTTCATGCCCTTGAATACCTCACGTCATCGCCCCCTGGCGGGAACGACTGTCTCGTCGGTCCTTCTCGCTCTCTGCTTCGCTCTGCTTCTGGCGGTCATTGCAATACCTACTCAGGTGTTCACACAGGAGGCCTCACCGGCTCTCATGGAGAGGCTGCAGGCCCGGGTCGACTCCTTCCAGGCCGCCGGTGACTTCCCCGGGGTGTCGGTGGGGATCAGGTTGCCCGATGGGACATCTTTCGGGCTGGTTGCCGGGGTAAGCGACCGCGCCACCGGCAGGGAAATGCAGCCGGGTGACCGGATGCTGGTGGGAAGCACCGGTAAGACATTCGTGGCGGCTGTGGCGCTCCAGCTCGTTTCGGAGGGAAAGCTCGATCTGGACGCCCTGGTATCGGATTATCTGGGTGATGAGCCGTGGTACAACCGGCTCCCGAACGGGGAATCGGTCACGGTGCGGATGCTCATGACCCACACGAGCGGGATCATCAGGTATGAGTTCAATGAAGCGTTTCTTACCGACCTTCTGGCCGATCCCGATAGGGTCTGGAAACCCGAGGAACTCGTGGCCTATCTTTTTGATACCGAGGCTCCCTTCGCGGCGGGGGAGGGATGGACCTATTCGGACACCAACTACATCCTGCTCGGGATGATCATCGAGCGGCTCACCGGGCGGACCCTCTATGAAGAGATCGATGAGCGCCTGCTGGTACCTCTTGAACTCGGGGAGATGGTGCCGTCAGACAGCCGGGTCATTCCGGGACTTATTCAGGGCTACGCAGGTGAAGGCAATGCCTTCACCCGGACCGATGAGGTGATCCGGGAAGGGCGATTCGCGATCAATCCGCAGTTCGAGTGGGCAGGGGGAGGCTTCGCTGGAACACCCCGTGCCCTGGCCAGGTGGGCAGCCGATATCTATGAAGGCCGGGCCTACGATCCCGCTCTGCTCGATGAGGCTCTCGACGGAGTACCGGCCAGGCTTGGACGGGGGACTGAGTACGGGCTGGGAGTCATTATCTGGCCGATGCAGGTCGGTACTGCCTGGGGACACAGCGGTTTCTTCCCGGGGTATCTCACCGAGATGCGCTATTTCCCCGAGCACCGGATCGCCATCGCATGGCAGGTCAATACGAGTGATCAGCGGAGACTGGGCAGTTCACCGGTCGAGTTGATCGATAACCTCACCAGGATTATCATTGCGCAGAAAAAGGACTGATAGACC
>JALGVQ010000086.1 GCA_025774615.1 bacterium | reverse complement strand
GGCGGGACGGCCTCCCCGTCCACCGAACCGGGTGGAAGGTTCCGAGAGCGGCAGCCACGCGTCCATGGTGTTCCATCTGACCACGTTGTCATTGGTCTCCGGTTCGAGCAGATGGGCCGCGACCCTGCCCATGAACTGCCCGGTCGGGATCATGTACGTCCCGGCCGGGAATCTCTGCGTGAGGGTCACGACCTCCTCAACCTCAACGAACACCGCGGCATCGTGGTTGTACTCCCGCCGCCAGGTGAATTCAGCCGGCTTGTACGCCTGCACCTCGAGCGTGAGCGTATCTTGAAGAACCTCGATCGTGATGCCGTGGCGCTGCAGCATCGCGACGGCATCCACAGCGTCCCGCGGCAGGAGATAGGCATACGGCCATGTCCGCTGCAGCGTGGGCACCGGCTTCTTCATCAGGCTGTCGCTCACGACCGTGATCAGAGGAGAGCTCCGGTCACGCCGGTCTTCCTGTATCTGGTAGGTGACCTGGAAATCAGCCGGACCGTAGACCTGCTGGACAGTGAGATCATCTCCCGGGTTCTCACCCTTCGCGACTGTTCCCCATCGGGCATTACTCACTGTGTCCATCACCTTGCCGGGATTCCGGGCAGTGTATTCAAGGATGGACAGATATCCCACCACTCCACTCAGGATCCCCGGCTCCATCTCCTGCCCGCCCGGTGACTCGAAGAGGATTCCGATACTGTTCGAGAATCCCAGGTAGTTCCTGGCGATACGGGGATCGGACCCACCGGTCCGCCATTTGGTCGCGTCACCTCCACTGTAGTAGAAGGACCGATATCCGTTCTCCTCCATCATTGAATTCATGAATGGGAAGATCTCCTCGTCACAGAGCCGGGTGATCCGGGGATCAGGCGTGTCGTTGCTCGTGCTCGCATAACAGACATTGTACGGATAAGAGCCGCCATTGTGACCATCTACCAGGATGTGCGGATGCCAGGTATTGGCGATCTCTGCGACATAGGCCGCCAGCGCATCCTGCTCCAGTTTCATGTAGTCACGGTTCATGTCGATTCCCCAGGCGTTCCCCCGTGTGGGACGGGGCTGTGCCTCCAGACCATCGGGATTGACAGAGGGCACCACCAGGATAATGAGATCGTCGAGCAGTCTGTTGGCCGCCGTGCCCGGTGTCGCCAGGTCACGTGTCAGGATGAGAAGCGATTCCCTGAGGGTGCGCTCCCCGCCGTGCACATTCGCGGCCACTACGGCGATCGGCTTCCCAGACACGAGCGCCTCCCACGGCTCACGTATCCCCGGACGGCTGAAGATCGCCACGGGAAGCTCCCTCCCCTGATACGATTCACCATAGATCGCGAGTCTCATCTCCAGGGAAGATGCCTGCACAGCCTGCAGGTAGGTCATCATCTCCGCGTAGGTGGTATATGCGGTGAATCCGGAGGCTTCAGCAGGAGTCTGGAGATCGTTCTGAGCGATCGCAGGGCCTGCCGCTGTCAGCAGGAAGATCGACAAGACAACTGCTCTGAATACGGGAACATTCAACCTGGTTCGCATGGTCATCCTCGACTGCAGGGGTGATGTGGGCGATATCCGATCATACTCTATGTATACCACCGGACTGCACTGAGCATTGAGGCGCTTCTGTTCCACCACTACAATGGCCCCTTTCCCGACCGGTTGGTGTACCCGAAGGAAGGGGTTGTCAAATCGTGGAGATGGGATTGTTCGAGCGTGTCATCCGCCTTCTGAGCGCCATTGTCTGGGGTCCGCACACCCTCCTGCTGCTCATCGGGGTTGGGATATTCCTCACGATACGGCTCCGGTTCATTCAGGTCCGCCGGATCGGCCTCTCGATCCGCCTCCTGGTGCGAAGTGGACAGAGGGATAGGGAGCAGGATGATGCCACTGGTGACATCTCGCCCCTGCAGGCCCTGACCACATCACTGGCAGCTACCATCGGCAACGGGAACATCGCGGGCGTCTGCACCGCGATCGCTCTGGGAGGCCCCGGTTCGGTGTTCTGGATGTGGCTCGCCGCCTTCTTCGGCATGGCCACCAAGATCGTTGAAGCCGTACTCGGGCAGCGTTTCCGGACCATCGCCCCCGACGGCAGTATTGCGGGAGGCCCGATGTACTACATCAGTCGCGGCCTGGGGCTTGGCTGGCTGGCCAGCATCTTCGCCTTCTTCATGGGGGGCAAGGCGCTCTTTGCGACCACCATTGTGCAGTCGAACTCGATCGCCCTGGCACTGAAAACCCAAGCCGGCATCGAGCCATGGATATCCGGGCTCGTACTGGCAGTGCTCGTCTGGCTCGTCATCATCGGCGGGATCAAATGGATCGCGCGTGTCACGGTGATCCTGAGTCCCGTCATGGTCATCCTCTACATCGGGGGAGCGCTCATCACGATAGCCGTCTTTGCGAACCGTATTCCGGAGGCATTTTCGCTGATCCTCAAGGGCGCATTCAATCCCCAGGCGGTCGGGGGAGGCGTTGCAGGGGCAACTATCGCGCATGCGATACGACAGGGCTTTGCAAAAGGTGCCTACTCGAACGAAGCAGGAACGGGCACGGCGGCTGTATTCCACGCAGCAGCCAGAACCAGCGAACCGGCCAGGCAGGGGATGATCGCCTCGCTGGATGTATTCATCGATACCCTTGTGGTCTGCACCCTAACTGCTCTGGCCGTTCTGGTGACCGGAGTGTGGACCGAAGGGATCAGCACCGAGATGACCGTCAATGCCTTCAACACAGCCATTCCCGGTGTCGGCGGCCTGATCGTGGCCGCTTCCTCACTCCTCTTTGGATTCTCGAGCCTCATCGCGAATCCCTACTACGGTGAGATCTCCTACAGCTACATCTTCGGGCCCCGTATCCGTAAACCCTTCCGGTGGACCTTCTGTATCTTCATCTTCCTGGGCGCTTCGATGGGCGTTGAGACCAGCTGGTCGATCGGCGACATATTCAACGGGATGATGGCCCTGACGAACCTCATCGGTGTGGCTATTCTCTCAGGGGTCGCGATCAGCACAGTCGGGACTTTTCTGAAGAAGATCGACAGGGAAGAGGAATCGGAGGAATCGGAAGCTGTGTAAGAGTGGTTCTATCCCGCTGATTCTCTCATTCGGGTTACATACATCCCACAATTCGATCCGATCGCATTTTCCCGCAATTCACCGATGCTCAGCAATGTCTCGAAACCGTACGCCTCGAACTCTTCGATGACAGCCTGATTCGAATCCTCATTTTCAGGATCAATCAGACCGACGAGCTGTGCACTGACAGAAGCGTGAGTGGGATTGATCGGTGTCAGCTTGATGATGAAACGATCCGGTGAAAAGAGAGGTACAAGACGTGCAGGTTCAAGAGGCACACCGACTGATGGCGCAAAATTCAGGGTTATCCTCCGGTCTCCCGCACTGAAGAACCGGTCGCCATATTCCGCGATCTTCTCCAGCGGCCATGTCCGGCATGGTATGAGCCGGCGCCTGGCATCCTCATCAGTGGTATGAAGGGAGAACTGCATCTGGAACTGTCCGTCCCCGTAGAGGGAATCCTTGACAGTGACGAGCCTGTCGAAAAACCGGTCACAACCGGCCGGAGCAACCGTTGAGATGCAAGGCATCAATCCCGGCATGTTCCAGGTGCCGGGCAGGGTTTCGAGCACATCCAGCACCGCTTCATTCAGTGCAGGATCTCCCATCCGGGCGAACTGGATCTTCAGTTTCGGAATCGGGACAGATCCCTCAGGAAACCGGCTCCGGACAAGAAAGTCGATCTGAGCCATGATCTCTTCACGCGTGAGTTTCCCGGCATAGCTCCCACCCGCATCACAGATCGGGCATCCAACCGGACAGCCTCGAAGGGTCGAAACGATCAGCACCCATTTCTCATTCCGTGGGATCGGCGGTTGAACCGACTCCACAAATTCAACGAGGAAACCATCATCGAGTCTGGCCACGTATACCTGGGCCAGCTCATCGTCACCGGTAGTGTGCACGATCTCCAGTTTCACACCCTCCCCCTCTCCACGACCGATACGGCAGCCATTGCCGCCTCCAGGCCATCACCCACCGCGATCCCAGCCTGGCCGAGCACTCCGAGCCGGGCATCACCCACGATAAACAGACCCTGATAATCGGTATAGATCGAACTCTGTTTCTCCACAGGGCATTCCTTCAGGAGGTCTGAGGTCGCAGCCTCTCGCCCGAGAGCCGCAACAACACCGTTGCATGCCAGCGTGGTCTCCACAGCGGCTCTGGAAAATCTGACAGAGACACCACCCTCGGTACTCTCCAGACTCTCGACCTCCACCCCGAACAGGGGAGTGATCGTCTGAGACGCCTCCACTGCCTCGATCAGTCTCCGGCAGGCCCGGTATGTCACCCCCCTGACCAGCAGGGTGACCCGCCCACCCGCTCCGGCAAGAGAGAGTGAATAATCGAGCGCCGCCTCCCCGCCCCCGATAACCACGATATGTCCGGGATCCGGCTCCAGTTCGAAAAGATCGATAACCTCGTACCACAGTTTCTTTTCCCGCAGATCATCCGCACCCGGAACGACGAGGAGTTTCGGGCGGGTTCCCGTCGCGACTATCACTGCCCGGACAAGTGTGTTTTCACCCGTCGTTTCGACCAGGTAGTGCTCTCCTTCGCCATGAACGCTCTCGACGTGAATACCATCGACGATCTCCTGCTCGATCGTGATATCGAACCGGTCGAGGAATTCCTTCAGGTGAACTGCCATAGCCCTGCCGTCTGTCGGTTCGATCCCGGGATAGTTCTCGACTGACCAGGCATTCAAGAGCAGTCCCCCCGGCCTCCCGTTCCGATCGATGAGACGGGGCATCACACCAAGACGGACACACTGGACTGCCGCCGCGCAACCGGCCGGACCCGCTCCGATGATGACGATCGCTTCAGATCTCACCGGTCGAGGATTTCCGTGGTGCTCATCATGACAGCGACAGAATCGGCCATGGAGAGAAGTGAACCAAGATGGCGCTCTTCACTGCTGGAGGCCATGGCATCGACCGCAACATACACCTCGAACCCACGACAGAAAGCCGAGCGGGCGGTGGTCTCACAGCACATGTGGGTCAGGACACCAGTAACAAGCACCTGGTCGACCCCCTTCTCTTCCAGAATCGAACTCAGGGGAGTTCCCAGAAACGCGTCATAGGTCTTCTTCCGGATGACGGTCTCATTATCATATGGAGAGAGTTCGGAAATGATTTCGGCTTCCGGTTCATCGACTCTGATATAATCAGAAAAGAATCGTCCCAGCATGCCGAGGTCGTGATCTCCTTCATGTCCATGACGGGTGAAGATGACCGGGGCCCCGGCGGTTCGCCAGAATTCGAGGAGCCGTTTCAGGTTCGGGATAACCGGTTCAGTCATCGGCAGATATGAGCGTCCGGCTGGAGAGGTAAAATAGACGTTCATGTCGATGACCAGGAGGGCGGCTCGACCCGGATCGAGAGCGAGCCTGTCTCTGGAAGCCACACTGCTCCTGATCATACTCAGCCATTCCTCAGTCCGCTGATCGTTCATCCTCCACCCCGTTCATCCACTCCATGGTCACCCTGGATCTGCCCCTCCTTGCAGCGTTCCAGCCCATTGGCTACACTCCACCCTTCCTCAATGCAATTCCCCTGGAGGTTGCGATGGAGATCGTGCTGGAAGAGGTACAGACCAGGAAGGATCTCAAACGGTTCATCTTCCTCCCTGCCAAGATACATAAGGGACGGGAGAACTGGGTACCTCCCATCTGGATGGATGAGTGGTCGGTGTTCGATCCCGAGAAAAATCAATCATTCGCCCACTGTGATACAATCCGGCTTCTGGCCTGGCGGGGTGAGGAACTCGTCGGTCGCATCATGGGGATCATCAACCGGCGCTATAACGAGCATCGGGGAGAGAAGATCGCCCGGTGGGCATGGCTTGAAGCATGGGAGGACCGGGAGGTAATCCACGCACTTCTTGCCCACGTTGAGGAGTGGGCTCGCCAGTCAGGTATGGAGCGGATAGTCGGACCGTACGGCTTCTCCGATCAGGATCCCGAAGGATATCTGATCGAGGGTTTCGAGCACCGGGCCACTATCGCCACCTATTACAATTTCGAATGGCTGCCGGGAATCATCGAGGATGAGGGTTATGTGAAGGACATGGACTATTTCGTGTACACCTATCCCATCCCTGATCCTGTCCCGGAGCCCTACGGGAAGATCTGCGAACGGGTCAGGAAGCGTGGTTTCGAAGTCACCGAATTCACGAAGCGGAAAGAGCTCAAGCCGTGGGTAAAGCCTATTCTCGGGCTCATGAATGAAACGTACACCGAGTCCAACATTTACGGTTACACCCCGCTCACCGAAAAAGAAATGGACGCCCTCGCCAAACGCTATCTGCCCATGCTCGATCCCCGACTGGTCAAGGCGGTGTTCGTCGATGATGACCCGGTCGGATTCGTGATAAGCATGCCCGATCTCACCCTCGGCATCCAGCAGGCGAAGGGCAGACTCTTCCCCTTCGGCCTGTTGAAGATCATGCGAGCCGCAAAGAAAACGACACAGCTCGATCTCCTCCTTGGGGCCGTGAAGAAGGAATACCGGGGCCGGGGACTCGATATCCTGATGGGGACCGCGATATTCCGCTCAGCGATCGATGCCGGTCTGAAGGTCATCGACACTCATCACGAGATGGAGACGAATGAAGCGGTCCGTTCCGACATGGAGCGGATGGGCGGCGAGATCTACAAGATCTTCCGGGTCTGGCATAAACAGCTGTAACCGGAGACTCTCTGAAACCCCTGGCGGGAACTCTGACGATGAACACTCCTGTCAACAGGATCGGTCTGGTCTTCAATCCCGGATCCTTCAGGAATGCCCGGAACCGGGATCTGGCTGGAGAGATCGTGGCCGCGTTCAGAGAAATGGGTGAGACCGTACTGATCGGAGATCCGGACGTACTCACCACCACCCTCACAAAATGGCGACAGGAAGGGCTTGATCTGCTTGTCATCTCAGGCGGTGACGGCACTGTTCAGCGCCTCGTGGATGAGATGCTCCGAATCTGGGAGGGCGACATTCCACCGAGGCTTCTTCTGCTGCATGGCGGCACCGCGGGAGTCGTCGCCAGGGAAACCGAGAGTGTCGAACCTGTTATCGCTCTTTCGATCCTGCAGGAGGCATATCTGGAGAAGCGACCACTGCCAACCGGGAAACTGCGTACACTCAAGGTCGGGGATCGGACCACATTGAGTTTCGGATTGGGGGCCTTCAGGAATGTCTCTGCCGAGTACATCACCTATGGTGGCCAGGTAGCGCTCTCACACCTTTATCTGGGCGCTCGTCTGGCGGGCAGCTACATGGCGGGGGGTTCCTTCGCCCGCCGCGCCTTCGAGCCCTGCCCCTGGACCATCAGTATCGACGAGCTGGAATACGACTCCGACCATTTTGTGGGACTCTACGCCTCAGCGCTCAGGCGACTGCCCGTTTTCAAACCTCTGCAGGAGATGGAATGCCCTGAGGATGGATTCAAGGTACTCGGTATTGAGACCCTGGACCGGCGCGCCGTCGCAAAGGTCATCCGTCCCCTGTTACAGAGAAGCAGCGAAGGCTACCCCGAACAGGTCATGTTATGCGGCACATTACGCCTCGAAGTGACCGCCGGTGAAGGTAAGATCCCTTATATGGCAGACGGAGAGTATTATTCTGAAACCGGTTCACTCGTTGTTACAGCCGGGCCGCCTGTCGAGGTCGTGAGACTCGATAAGATCAACCAGGAGAGTTAGTGCCCTGTCTCGCCACAATCGTGTGGCGTGACTAAGCCATGACGAACAGCGGGTGACCGCTGAAGGTCTTGTAGAGAGGTCTCAGTCTCTCCGTATTGTAATACTTGGCAACATCAATGACCTTTTTGCCCATTACCACATCGATCGGCACGTTGTCGTAGGTCCCATTGCGTAGATTCACCAACCGTCCGGAATGACCTGCCGATATGCAGTCGAATGCGATGTTCCCGTATACCATGGGAACGATCGAGTCGAGAGCATCGGGATCACCGCTGCGCATCAGGTAACTGAGCTGTTGGCTGACGACATTGATCGAACGGCCATTGTTGTATTTCGGGGAGAGATCTTTCAGCAGTCTTCCGATCTGACTACCGATCCCACCCAGTTTCTTGTGCCCGTACTGGTCGGTCTCACCATCCTCGAAGTGCATCCCGGCATCGCCGGCCAGGGTGGCCCCTTCTGAGACCAGTACCACCGAGTAGTTGCTGGGATTCTCATTGCGATCTTCGGTGAGCAGCTCACAAAGCAGTTCGACATCGAGCGGATGCTCGGGGATCACACAACGGTTCGCGGCTCCACCCATGGTGGGCAGCAACGCCGTGAATCCGGCATAGCGACCGAACACCTCGATGATCAGGAATCGTTCATGGGACCCGGCAGTGGTCCTGAGCCGATGTGTGAGTTCGATGGTACGGGTAAGACAGGTACTGAACCCGATACAGTAATCGGTGCCGGGAACATCGTTATCCATCGTCTTGGGAATGGCGACGACCTTCACACCTTCCTCATGCAGCCGGGCGCCATAGCTGAGAGTGTCATCTCCACCGATCGGGATCAGATAATCGATCCCCAGCGATTCGATGTTCTTCAGTACCTGGGGAGTGACGTCGTTGATCTCATCGGTGTACTGGTCCTTGATATGATCCGGAATATATGCCCGGGGAAGGCGACTCGGCTTTGTCCGTGAGGTATGCAGAAAGGTACCGCCCGACCTGCCGACTTTGTTCACGGTCATCGCATCGAGTTCGATGATATGCTCTTCCTGTCCCTCTCCATCTTCCGGGATGACATCCACGATCCCTGCCCAACCCCGCCGGATACCCAGGACCCGGTATCCCTCTTTCAGTGCCCGAAGGGTGATCGCTCTGATGGCTGGATTCAGGCCGGGAACATCCCCACCCCCCGTCAGTATTCCGATAGTTCCTTTATACGTCGACACGACCAGTTGCCCCTTTCCTTGATATGAGCAGCCCGTTTGAATGGCAGAAAAGGAAGGTACTCCGGTTATTCTCTCTCCGCATACACTCAAAGAAACTCGATTCCCGCCCTGAGCATACCATATCCGTCACAAACAGGTAAACAGTGTCAACCGGACAATCAGATACACCGATTCAGCTTTCCGTGCACAAATGGTCTGTGGTCTGCTCCCCGGCGGCCACACGGATCTCACTCATCAGAATCCGGAGGTAATGGAGGCCGTCGAAGGCGCCAGTAGTCATCGGCCCGCAGGGTATCCACCTCCCTGGTGATCTGCTCATGGGGAACCCCATAGTTTTCAAGTACCGCGGCCAGGAGCCTGAGAGCGGTCTCCAGTTCCTCGGGCACGACCAGTTCGGCCCCGGCATCATGAAGCCGGTCCACACTCCCGAGGAAGCGTGTACGCACCATGATCCGGAGGCTGGGATTCAGAAAGTGTGCTGTCTGGACGATCTGCACCGCTCCAGACCAGTCCCCCGTGACGATCAGCAGGAGTCGGGCCTGCAGAATGCCGGCCTCCTCCAGCATCAAAGCCTTTGATGCGTCCCCGACCATAACCTCGAACCCATCCGTTTCCGCTTGCCGGGCGAGCACCGGATTCAGCTCAATCACCGCGACCGGAACCCCGCTCGATCTGAGTGCCCGGCAGACCCGCTGCCCCCCGGGCCCGTACCCAACCGCAACAGTGTGATCGGAGAAGGGCAACTCTCGCACCTTCTCTTCATCATATTCGCTGGTTTTCAATCTTCCTCCCCCCCGTCTTGCAAGACGGGCTCCCAGGGCGGAGCCGGCCGCCACCAGGAAAGGAGTCACCCCCATCAGGAGCACGCTGACCGCAATAAAGAGCTGCCGACCGGATGATCCCATCCCAGCCGGGGTGAGACCCACCGCCGCGCCGGCGCGCTCGATCACGAAGGAGAATTCACCTATCTGCGCCAATCCCAGACCAGCCGCTGCCGCAATCCGTACCGGCATGCCCGTCAGTCGGATCGCTCCCCCGGTCAGCAGGGCCTTCACAACCACTACTCCCGAAGCCGCTCCCAGAACAAGCAGGGGATTTGACAGCAGGAAGGCGGGATCGAGGAGCATCCCCACCGAAAGGAAGAAGATCGCGCTGAATACTGTGCGCAGCGGCAGGATCTGGCTGAGAGCATGCAGACCGAACCGGCTTTCGCTGACCAGCAGTCCCGCCAGAAAGGCCCCCAGGGCCAGACTGATTCCGGCAAGGTGGAGTACCCAGGCAGTTCCAAAACAGAGGGTGACCACCGTCAGAATAAAGAGTTCCTGGCTGCGGCTGTGTGCGATCTTGTCCAGCAACCAGGGAACCACGCGGCGAGCGGCGAACAGCACAACGAAGACGATGAGCACGGTCTCGCCCAGGGCAGCAACCAGATGGATGGAGTTCCCCCCTGTGGGTCCCGCAAGGAAGGGGAGCAGCAGGATCATCCCCACCGCCGCCAGATCCTGGAAGATGAGTATCGCCAGTGAGGAGCCCCCTGCCGGCCCCTCGATCTCTCCTCTGTCATCGAGTACTCTGAGCACGATGGCCGTACTGCTCAACGCCACAAGCATCCCGGTGTAGATCGCCGTCAAGGGGGCTACACCCACCGCGACCAGCAACAGCGTGCTGACCAGGATCGTGGCAGCTACCTGCAGTCCGCCGCCCAGCAGCACCAGGCGCAGAGCCCTCAGAAGCCGCTCAAGCTGAAACTCCAGACCGATCGTGAAGAGCAGCAGGATGACGCCCACCTCGGCCATATTCTCCACCAGGAGGGTATCGCGGACCAGTCCGAGAACACCAGGGCCGGCCAGGGCACCGGCCAGCAGGTAGCCGACGATCGGAGCGATTCGCAGCCGCTGACACAGGTAGACAATGGTACCTCCCAGGAGGAAGAGGAGCACCAGTTCACCCAGGAAGGGAAGTGAGCCTTCAAGTTCCATTTCCATACCCTTTTGGCGTCTGCCATACTGATCCGGTGTCAGGCAATCTGCACACGGGAATGCGCCCTGCCACTCTGTATATACCTATCGAATGCACGAGGGAATCATGCAAATCATCGACATGACAGAAGCCCATGAAACGGATTTTTTCTGCTGTCTCGAGGATTGGTCGGACGAAGCAAAGGAGGCGGGTACCTGCAGGAGTGAGTGGTACCGATCGATGCGGGAGAAGGGGCTTCGGGTGAAGCTGGCAACCGACGATGAGGGCACCGTGGGCGGGATGATCCAGTACGCACCGATCGAGAGCACCCACGTAGAAGGAGAGGGGCTCTATTTCGTCTACTGCATCTGGGTGCACGGGTACAAGAAGGGCCGGGGGAACTACCAGAAACAGGGCATGGGGAAAGCCCTTCTGGCCGCAGCCGAGAATGATGTACGGGCACAGGAAGGTAAGGGGCTGGTCGTCTGGGGAATCAGGCTCCCCTTCTGGATGAAGGCCTCATGGTTCAGGAAGCAGGGATATCGGCCGGTGGACCGGGACGGTGTCGCCATCCTGATGTGGAAACCATTCACCGATGACGTCGAGCCGCCACGCTGGATCAAACAGAAAAAGAAACCTGTCCGGGCTCCGGGCAAAGTGACGGTTACCTCATTTGTGA
>JALGVQ010000295.1 GCA_025774615.1 bacterium | reverse complement strand
TCCCACTCTGTCACAGATCTTCCAGAAGGGGATGATGGTGAGCAGGGCGCCTGCCAATACGAACATCATGATCAGAGCGAAAATTCCGAATCCGAACATTCCTGGGATTTCCATTACCACTTCCTTTCTTCAGGATGGTGTATATACGGATATCCCGGCGCAGTTTTCACTGTCAGCCTGATACCCGGCATACCGCCTCATCACTAATTCCGGTAACCACCCGGTAATGACCATGAAGTGAACTGTCTGTATCGACATCGCCTGTATCGACCCACAGTGGCCGCGCAGTCAGGGAGTGGAGCTTACCCGGCGTGGCCACGATGATGATATTTTCGACACCGACTGTCCGGATCACTTCGGGACTGATCTGCTGATTGCCTCGACCGAAGATGCAGCCCTGACCTCCGACCGGTGTGACGATGATCTTCGATTTTCGGCCCCTGATCAACTCAAGGATATCCGATTCATTCGCGTCTGCCGCTGAGAGACTGCCTCCCCTGACCACATCCACTCCGATCAGGGTTTTCTCAAGGCCCATCAGACTGACAATGGATCGCGTCGTCGTCCCTGGACCAATGATGTATACCGTGTCATCGTCCATGCCGTCTGTAATCGAGATGGCGATCGCCTGCATGGCGGCTTCTTCACCGGGGACAGTGGCGCTCTTCAGGTTCTGGATCAAGCTCGTCCGGAAGGGGACATCGAGATAGCCATGGAGACGCACAACTATCTCACCCCGGCGCAGAGCTTCTTCGTCGATGTCGAGCACTTCCATCTCTTTTGAGTGTCTGATCTTGCCGCGCATGAAAAGGGATGCGAGCTGGCCGGCAGCGACCGGGTTGGTCGCAAAGGCTGCCGAATGGATCTTCACTCCGGCTGGGATCCCGATCACTGGCAGCTCTGTCCCCACGGCGTCATGGACGTCCCGGGCCGTTCCGTCACCGCCGGTGAAGAGGATGAGCCTGACACCTGCCTCCCGCATGGTCTCGGCAGCGATCCGGGTATCATCAGCGCTGGTTCGGCCCGGCTCGGTCGAGCCCACTACGGTATGGGGCAGGCCGCACTGGATGGCGGCGTCTTCACCCATCTGACCGGACCAGACCATCAGTTCGATGTCGGTGAGTTCGCCGATCGCGATGAGCGCTTCTGCCGTTCTACGGGAAGCTATCGGCACAGCTCCCAACGCCAGGGCTCGCTGCTGGACCTCTTCGCCGTCGCTTCCCTTGAGACCGACTCTGCCGCCGAGGCCGGCGACAGGATTCACGATCAGCCCGAGTCTCAGGTTCCTGGCGACTTCAGTCACTGCCCACTTTCCTGCGGTATGCCCGCCAGGTCACGGCCCACTGTGCCGGATCGTCGAACGGTTCATGTTCGATGGTATGTACCGTGGCATTATGAGGAGCGGTCCTGACCATTTCAGGATCGTTATAGGCCTCGTTCACCACATGGGCGATCACGCCCACATACTCATCCAGTTCATCTTTTGAGTACGATTCAGTAGGCTCCAGTGTGCACGGCTCCGGAATCACGAACGGGTGGTGACTGGTCCAGTAGTGGAGTCCGAAGTCCGCTGCCCTGATCCCCAGTTCCTCGGAATGGATGCCGGTCTCCTCGGTCAGCTTCTCCCAGCTGTACCTGACCTGCTCGATCCTGCGCTTCTCCTTCGCGTACGGGGCGCTCAGGCCGGGGAGTTCCAGCATCTTCTTCAGCAGGTAGTTGTTGTTGAGAACCGCGATCTCAGAGACTTCCCGCAGACCGTCGGCCCCGAGGGCCATCACCCACGCGTAGGCTCTCACGACAACAGCGGGCACGCCATGGAAGGCGCCGATCTTGCCGACGCTGTCGGGACGATCATGATCGACGTGGTACGTATCGCCATCGAAATCCACCAGCGGACAGGGCAGGAACCGGGCAAGACCCTCCCTCACTCCGGTGGCGCCGAGGCCGGGACCACCGCACCCGTGAGGGCTGGAGAAGGTCTTGTGGAGGTTGAAGTGGCAGAGGTCGAAGTCGGCTTCACGAGCCCGCGTGATACCGAGGATCCCGTTTGCGTTGGCCTGGTCGTAGGAGCAGAGGCCGCCCACGTCGTGGACCACCTTCACGAACTCGGCGATCTTCGGGTTGTAGATGCCGGTATCCTCGGGATTGGTGATGAGGAGTCCAGCGGTGCGTTCAGATACAGCCGCCTTCAGCGCGTCCAGGTCGGGATAGCCGTCATCGTCGGGATAGAGAGTGATGACGTTGTATCCGGCGGTTTTGGCGCAGGCAGCGTTCGAGGGGTGGGAGAAGATCGTGGTGATGATCTCGTTACGCTGCCGGCCCTCACCCCGTGATTCGTGATACGCGCGGATTATCGATATGTTGGCGTAGATCGCCGCTGAACCGGCTCCCGGCTGGAGGGTGAATCGGTCGAGCCCCGAGATCTCCTTCAGAATCTGTTCGAACCGGTACATCACCTCGAGGATACCCTGGAGCGACTCATCATCCTGGAGAGGGTGGAGGTCGAGCAGTTTTGGATTGGAAGCCAGCTGGTCATTGATCTTCGGATTGTGTTTCATGGTGCAGGTTCCCTGGCCGATATCGATGTTGAAATCGGCACCCAGGTTCTCCTGCGACAGACGGCCGTAATGCCGCACGACCTGAGGCTGTGAGAGCTCGGGAAGGGCAGGGGGGTGCTCCCGGCGCATGCCATCAGGCAGTTCGGTCAGCACATCGCCGGCCGCGGCCACTATCTCATCTTCCGGTTCCGGAACGAGGATGCCCCTCTGGCCGGGGACACTCAGTTCGAAGATCACCGGCTCATCCCATTTGGCCTGGTGGTAGCGGCGGATCTTCGGTTTGCCGTCGATGTAGCGTTCACTGGTGATATCACGCTGTGCCATCTCAGCTCACCTCCTCTCTCACTGCGTCCACAAGCCGGTCGATGTCATCCTTTG
>JALGVQ010000294.1 GCA_025774615.1 bacterium | reverse complement strand
ATTCTATCCACTGGCTGCAATCATGCTGTTGATGCACCAGGCTTGTGTGTCTACTAAAGTGGCTCTGCTCCTTCATTCAGAAGGTTCACGTAGGCGCTGTAGGTATAGAGCCGGTTTCTCTGTTTCCCGGTGATCTCCTCAACGATACCCAGGACTCTCAACCGCTCCAGTGTGGTCAGTGCCGTCTGGAAGGCCAGGCCGGTATTGTCAGAGACATCGCTGATCGAGACGATCGGTCGCTGCTTCAGATACTCATGTACCCTGACGGATGAACCGGAAGTGCGTCGCTCGGCAGAAAGCCTGTCATGATTCTTCTGGAACAGGGCCTGAATCTCAATGGCGGCCCGGACCGCTTCCACAGAAGTATCATTGACACCCTCGAGATAGAACCGGAGCCACGCCTCCCAATCCCCATCAGTCCTGACCTGGTTCAGCAGGGTGTAGTATTGCTCGCGATTCTGCTTGAAGAACAGACTCAGGTAGAGGACCGGTTCTAAGAGAACTTCTTCACTGCAGAGGATGAGCGTGATGAGTAGTCTGCCGATACGTCCATTCCCATCAAGGAAGGGATGGATCGTCTCGAACTGGACATGGGCAAGAGCCGCCTTGATAAGGGAGGGAGTTTTCTGAGGGATGTCGTGGATAAACTTCTCCAGATCACTCATGCACGGCTCTACCTGTTCCCAGGGTGGGGGAACGTACCGCGCATTACCGGGGCGGCTGCCTCCGATCCAGTTCTGGCTTCGTCGATATTCACCCGGGCTGCTGGTACTGCCTCGCCCCTTACTGAGGAGGATCTCGTGGATCTCCCGTATCAACCGACTCGACAGGGGGAATCCTCCTCGGATCCTCTCCAGTCCCCAGTCCATCGCGGATACATATCTGGAGACTTCCAGTACATCATCCAGCGGCACCCCGGGTTTCTGTTCATTCTCATGGAGGAGCAGGTCGGAGAGCGAGGACTGAGTCCCTTCGATCTGGGAAGAAAGGACAGCTTCCTTCCGCACGTACATGTAAGTGAGAAGAGGTATGTTCAGCGACGGGATCACACCGTCCAGTTTACCGAGGTTCCGATTCACCTCCTGGAGGAGTTCGTTGTCGGCAGGGCTCAGAGACAGCTCCGGATCAGGTGGAAGGGGGTGGGGGAGAAAAGCTCGAACCGATTCCTTCCTGACCGTGGTGGATATATAGGTCCCACTGGTTCTCCGCATCAGGTACACGTCCTTATTTTAATATGTCCGGTTACTTAAAATTAACGGGAGTGTAATTTCAATGAATGGAATTGGCAACACGTAATTCTAATTAATAAGCACAATTTAAATAACACATTCGCCTTGATTTCGCGTTTCTGTCAGTGTCTGATTGTACTATACACCTGATTCTCAATCCCCCCGTCGATCCCCCCTCCTTGCTATCGACACGGAGTTCAGCAATTCAAGGCTGACCAAGGCACTATTTGTGAAAGTGGAGGGACCTGATGCTGGAAGCGAGGGCGCAGGCTCTGGCGGTTCGGATTGACGCTCTCGGCGCGTACTGATACAATGTAAACAATGTATCACATGAGCAAGGAGCATCGCTGATGTCAGCTCCACCGCTGACTACCAGACTCCCGGAATGGCTGGATCAGGAGATCCGCGACTACTTCAAGGACGCCGGGATCGGAGTCTCAACAGGAATGAAGCAGATCGCCGAAGAATGGTGGATCATGCGCAATATGCCCTCTGTAGAGATTCGTGATGGGGTGACCGGTCCCCGGGCAGCACTGAAGAATGGCCCTGATATCTGGCAGATCATCATGGTCAAAAAGGGATATGGAGATGACCTGAAAGGATTGAGTGAGCACTTCGGTGATCTTCCCATGGAAAATATTGATACAGCGGTAGCCTTCTACCGGCTGTTCCCTGAACAGATCGATGCCAAGCTTCGGGAGAATGAGCGGGCCATGCAATTCCTCATGAAGGCCTTTGGATGAACCAGGGAGCATATAGGTTCCTCTGTGATGAGAATGTGAACCGAAAGGCAGTCGAAGCCATGCGTCAACGCGGGATCGATGCCATGCACGTTCTTGACCTGGGCATGATGTCGGCTGCTGACAGTGTGATCATGGCACTCGCCATCAGGGAAGGACGGATTCTCATCACCCGGGATTACTCGGATTTCGGTGCACAGGTTGTTCATCAGGTCATGAGGGACCGCGAATTTCCAGGTGTGCTCTTGATATCACCATCGATCCCGGAAGGGGATGTCGGGGCACTTCTTCACGCGGTCGAAGACTGGATCCGGCACTGTGAGTCGACTGGGCACTCGATACGGAACTCAGCTGGTTGGTTGACTCTCCCGTTGAAAGACAACGGATTCGATCGCCGGGTCAGGGAAGCAACTGAGCCATATCGGGCAGTCCTTGAGCGGGTTTCTTGCGCTGAGTGCTGAGTGCCTGCCTCCGGGCCGCTGCCAGGAGCAATATCCAGCTTTACAAATGTTATCAAAAATGATAACATATATATATGCTGCCAACAGAGTATAACGCCACTCAACCGATCGGGTCCCAGATCCGATCGATCCGCAAGAAGCTGGGCCTGAGTTTGCAGGAAACTGCTGCTCGTGCCGGCACAAGTGCTCCGACGATGCACCGGTATGAAGGGGGGTATGAAGGGTATTCCTTCTCGACCCTGAAAAAGATCGCCGAAGCCCTTGATGCTGATCTCGAGATCCGATTCCAGCCCAGGACTCGGTCACGGCAGGCGAAGAAAACCTCTCAGGGGAAACCAACCCGGAAGCATCTGTTCGATACGGTTCATCGACTCTTCTGGGACAGGAAGATTACCGCTGCATACCTGGATGAGTTCTCAGTGTGGGCTCTCAGGAGGATCCTTATGGAGGGCAACCTGAACCAGGTTCAATTGGCGGTCGCTTACTTTGGGACAGGGCTGGTCGATGAGGTTATTCGCGGGAGAGGCGTTGAT
>JALGVQ010000293.1 GCA_025774615.1 bacterium | reverse complement strand
CGAGCGGTGAACCGTCGAGCGATATGCGCAGGCTTCCCGACTCGGGCCAGTGGGCTGCCACCAGGTTGATGGCGTGATCCCCCGTCTCCTCGATCTCGAAGATGACCGTGAGGCGGTCACCTGCCTCGGCATTCCAGCAGAACAGACTTCCCCGCGATGCTCCTGGCTGCGCTTTCTCCGTGTCCAGGTCCCCGCCGGTGACGCTGTGAGGAATCGTTTCCAGGTGGTGGAAGGTCGAGTTGCTCGCCCCGCCATAGGCCTGCGGTTCGTTTGCGGGCAGGTCCCTGACCACCAGTTCGGATATCTGTACCCGGCGGTGATCATCAAGAGCGCCCGGCCGGGTATAGAGGTAGGCGATCCGATCGTAGCAGAGACCGGGGAAGGCCTGGTGGGGATACATCTCGATGTAGAAGGCCAGGTGGTCGGTAAAGGGTACCGAATCGAGGATGTGCCAGCGGTGGTTCGAGACATACCCAAGGTTGCCGGGGCCGGTGTCGAGGGGCTGTCCGCAATACGGATGATCGAACAGGTCGGGGCGGCTCCACGAATAGTTGTAGTAATCCTCGGTACCGGTCCCGAAAAAGGTGGGAAAAGGATCAGCATCCACGAAGATCTTTTCATCACCCTCACCCCACCAGTTGCCTCCCGGAGTGGGTACCGCAGAGGGATTCACCAGGAACGAGGCGGCTCCCACAAGCCGGCCCCTGCCTTTCACGACCGCGAAGGGGAGGTCGAAGGGGCCGGAGGTGAGATCGATATCGCTGTCGCTCCGCCACCTGGCCCGGAAGTAGAGGGAGGCGTCGTCCCACACCCACGGGGAGACGTTGATCGTCGTTTCGAGATGGATCCACTCATCGGAGTGGTTCGTGTAACGGAAGAGAGCTGTCTCCTGGAAGGGCATGATGAACCGGCAGGTCATCGTCCCATCCTCGCTCACGCTCATGGGGAGACTGTCGAAGGGATTCACGCCCGGTCCCGAGCCGAAGAAGTCACCCGCCGGGGCCTCGATCTGGTGTCGTGACGCTCCGTCGAAGGATACCTGGAGTAGGGTGCCGCGAAGCGCCTTCCACAGGTCGGGGGCGGTGACGCGCAGGGTCAGGAGGGTGATAGCTCCGCTGGTGCCTGACGAAGAGGCCTCTAGATCCCAACTGGTGCCGGGAGCGAGATCAGCCGAGCGCTCATAGAGGGTGCCTTCCGGTGGTGACGGCGGGGTGAGCAGCGCCGATGCAGCGGCGAGCAGGTCCTCCTCCGCGCGTCCGAGGTCCCGGTCGGGATCGAAACTCCTGACCCGGGTACCCTCCGTGAACAGACGCACCTCCACATGGTAGAAGTGGAGTTCGTCCAGGTTGCCCTCCCAGGTGATGGTGAGTGACCGGCCGAAGGGGATCGGCAGATAATCGGCGTCCTGCTGCCGGAAGGCGTCCCCGCAATCAACGTCGAGCCCCGCCTCCTCCATGAAGACATCCGATTTCCCCGCCAGGAATGTATAGGCGTCACCCAGGTAGAGCGGTGCGCTGGGAGCGTCCAGGTAGACATGGAGGGTACCGGCCATCCTTGCCGACCAGGTCCGCACGATCGCTCCCGGTCCGTTCACTTCGCACAGGAGGTAGCTCCCGATACCGTTCTCATCCGGCTCGCGCAGCACCTTCAGGAACCCCGGGATCGGTTCCCGTCCGAAACCATCGGAGTTGGAGAACCATCCCTCTTCCTCAGGCGAGATCGAGCGCCGGTCGTAACTGGAGAACTGGATCGTCCGGTAGCCGGGAGCCGGCAGTCGGGCCAGTTCCGACAGGTCGGTCATCTCCTGGAGCAGGGTCGCGGTCGTGATCGTCCTCGCGCGTCTGCCCCCGGCCTGGGCCGAGGCGGGAACTGCGAGCAGGATCACGATCAGTGCAGAGAGGATGGGAAGCAGGATCGAGAGCAGGGGTCGCGGACGATTCATCGTGAAAACCTTTCGCTCGGCGGTGTAACCGGCAGTTTCAATCTCACTGTCATTTGTCCCCCACCCGCATCCCTTCCTCATAGAACGCATGAATATTCTCCATCGGCGTGTCCGCCTGAATGTGATGGGCAGGAGCCAGGATGTAGCCGCCGCCAGCGCCGCACACGTCCTTCAGTTTCCGAACCGCGGCGCGGACCTCGTCCGGCGTCCCATGCGGCATTGTATGCTGCACACTGAGTCCGCCGAAGAGCGCCAGGCGTTTTCCATATCGACGCTTCACCGCGTACGGATCGATCGCCGTCGGCTGCAGAGGATTCAGGACATCCAGCCCGATCTCCACCATGTCGTCCAGAACCGCCTCACAGTTTCCACAACTGTGATAGGCTACCTTGATGTTAGGATTGATTCTCTTCGGCTCCGCGAAGATGGCTGCCAGTCGCGGTTTGAGATAGGTGCGCCACATATCGACCGAGATCATCATCCCACGCTGGTCAGATATATCGTCCCCGAACCAGACCATATCCGCGCCCGATTCCGCATGCCTGCGCGAAGCGACCAGCGGAAAATGCATGACCTTGTCCAGCAACGCATTCGTGTAATCCGGATCGAGTGCCATATCCATCAGGAACTCTTCCAGGCCGCGAAGGTACCAGGCCGCCTCGAAGATGCTGATCTGGCTGGAGCCGACCATCCATTTCTCTTTCCCATACAGATCCTTCATCTTCCGGAACGTCTCGTAGTGCGAATCGAGTTCCGGATCGGGGATGTCGAAGTGCTCCAGCTTCGACCTGTCACCGGCCAGCGGCGGACCGACGATCTCGGTGTATTCCCCGATCCCGTAACTCACCCAGCGCCAGCGGATGCCCCAGGGACAGGTATACTCCGGCCTCTCTCCCCCATAGAAACTCATTTCCAGTCCGGCGGAGGCCGTCACGATATCGTGCCCCAACGCTGCCCCCAGATACGGTTCCGTCTCTCCGACCTCCGCTCGCAGTCGCGCTTCTATTTCCGGAACGAACGA
>JALGVQ010000292.1 GCA_025774615.1 bacterium | reverse complement strand
ACTCCAGAATCCGGGAGAACCGGTCGCCGCCGCGGCGACCTGCCCATGGTAGAGAGCGGCATTCATCAATATCCGGAAGGTTCCGAACGGTTGTCCCCGCCACTGCGGCTGGAATCCGAGCAGAATGACATGCCCCCCGCCGACATGCGCATCGAGCGCCGCTGCGTACCCTCTGATATGTTCATCACCCATCAGGTATCCTGAGAGAAGCGGCGAACGTGATTCCTCATACTTGAGAAAGGCGCTTCCCCTGAATCCCTCCTCGGTCGTAAACACCGGACCGCGGCCGGAAAATATCTTCGCGTTCACCGGCATCCCCGCCATAACCGGATGGTGTGGATCGGCCACAGCTGCCAGGATCGAACTCGACATGAAGAGTTCATCCCGGGGCGCATCACTCGTGATATCCCGTACCAGCAGATCGAGTTCATCGATCGCGAACGCGCAGCTGCCGTTCATGCACACCAGGGTACCGCCCTCATGCACAAAGGTATCGATGGCGCGCACTCCCGAGGTGCCGATCCCACCGACATATCGCTCCGGGATAGAACCCTTCGCCATTCCATTGAGTATCTGTCCACTGCGGATATCAGAGAGCCGTAGATATCGAGTACCCAGCGGGTCCAGCCCGCGTCCATGCTCCCGCCCCATGGATCGTAGAGACCGATCCGGGGTCTGGGCAGGAAGGTGCCGGCCTCCGAGCCACTGTGCCCCTGCACGGAGAATTCACTGAGCAAACCTCGCCGGACCGTTTCCGACAGGCCGTTTATCCGATACATCCCGCTCCCACCCGGGTGACTGCCACTTCCTTCAGCTCCGGGAACGAACCGGACTTCCGCGCCCTGTCCCCAGGCCGCATTCAATACCCGGAATACATTGTTCTGGGCAGGATCGAGGAACTCCCCGGCCCCCCGTCCTGACACCCCTGCCTCACGGGGCGTGATCCCCGCCGCCACCGGGTCGGTCTCGAACCCGATATCAGGTGGTGAATCGAAGGTGGCTCCAACCGCCCCGGCATCATCCCAGGCTGTTGCCGTTGTGCTCACCGGTTCGAGGAACGACCTGAAATCATCGGAGAGGGGTGATCTCACCGCCACGACGCGAACGTCGAACTGCAGGGGAAGGGTCCAGCCGGCCACATCGTACGGTTGATCGGGCGGTCCACCCTCGTACTGCCGCAGGTCGGGGTACTCCTGGATATCGAAGAGCTGCCGGACGAAGTTCGCGAACGGCTGGTCCATCCGGATCACCCAGGTACCGGCTGGCCATGAAAAGCCTTCGATCTCCATGGCCCGGTCGAGCTGATCCACCTCGACGCCGTTGAATGCCAGCCGCCGGAGGAGCTCCACCGGCGCTATCGGATCGCGCTGTTCCTGCCCGATGAGGTAGGCATAGGGCGGGTTTTCACGATAATGATCGATGATGTCACGGCCCGCCTGGTAGCGGTTGTAGAGTACATCGGTCCGGTACTTGGCCGCGAAATCGAGGACGGAGATCGAGGCTGTGTTCATGTAGGCACAGGCATCGCCAAGTCTCCACCAGCCTCCCTGCCACGGGCTGGGATAGAGCGATTCGGGGCGGAGATCCCGTTTCTCTTCGGGGAAATCGTTCACGGTGTAGAAATGGGGCGTGGCATACCGGTAGAGCCCGGTCTCGGTAAGGAATGAAGCGATGTTATGGAAACTGTTGGCGTGATCCATGAAACCGGGATACCAGTCATCGAATCCGGTCCCCATGTGTGTGGCCCCCTCCTGCCCCCGTTCCTCGAGCGCCTGCGACATCGACATCCCCATCAGGTTCACGGTGCGCCACATGAGCGGATGGACATGGGGCGAGATCGGTTCGGCAAAGGGCGGGATCCAGATCCTCGTCGGAAAAGGAGCGGTCTGGTGGTGATTGTAGAGTATCTGCGGTTCCCACTCCCTCAGGACCCGGGTGATCACCCGCGACTCGATCATGTTCAGCATGTAGCCGTCGCGGTTATTGTCGTGCCCGACATATTCCTGGTAGAGTTCGGGCATCGAGGACACCTCGAACGGGGTGCCGACATTCGACATGTACCACTCGGCCACCATCGTCTGACCTTCGGGATTGAGTGTCGGCCAGAGGATGAAGATGACGTTCTCGAGGATGGCCGCGATCTCGGGATCGTCGTCTCCGGTGACGAGGTCGTAGGCGAGCTGGATCGTGTGCTGGTGATCGGCCACCTCGCTCGAACGCATGCCGCCGTCGATGTGGACGATCGCCCTGCCCTCCCGGGCCAGATCCCGCGCTTCCCCCTCGCTCAATCCTTCAGGATGAGCCAGTCGCAGTGAGATCTCCCGATACCGATCGATGTTCATCAGGTTCCCGGCAGATGAGATCAGCGCGATATACATCGATCGACCGTTCGTCGTCCTGCCCACCTCGACCAGCTGAAGTCGGTTGGTTGCCTCTTCCACCCGGCGGAGATAGTCGATCCCCTCTTCATAGGTGAAGATGTTGAAATCGGCCCCCGGCTTGAATCCAAGGACCGATTCGGGTGACGGGACAGAGTTCTGCGCGAAGAGGGAGCAGGGAAGCGCAACAAGCATCAGCGCCACTAGGGATATACGACCGGATACTCTCTGCATGGTATTCCTCTCAGAAGGTATGTCACATCAGGCGAACCAGTGTCCTGGATCACCAGTCAGTCTTGTTTATCCCGATCTATTCTTCAAGTCACTTCAGGTATAAAAGAAAACTCCTCCTGAAAGGCGCCCTGCCTGACAGGAGGAGAAGATTTTTCAGTCAGTCATACCGTTCTGAGATCTGATCTCTGCTACCGGGAATCCCCCTTCAGCAGTTTGTCGAGGTGTTCATCCCACCCATCGGGTGCCGCCCACCCTTCCTTGTGCACGATCTTGCCCTCCTTATCGATGATATAGGCGCTGTTCGGCAGACCTCCGTATGCCTCACGTACCGCGTTATCCATGCCATCGATGACGATCGTCGTTGCCACACTGAGTTCATCACAGGTCTTCCGGGCCAGACTCAGCCGCTCCTCATAGGTCTCGGGCTGAGTGATATCGGCGAACTGCATCTGTTCCGGATGTGCCTCACGCTGATACAGGATGATGAACGTCACCCTGTCCTCGTATTTCGCCCTCTGCTCTTCTACGGCAGTTGCCAACCGCCGATAGGGCGGTCACGTATAGGAGCCGAATTCAATAACGACCGGGCCCCTGGCAATCGCTTCACGTAATGTGAATGTCTCGTTTTCGAGTGTCTTCAGGGTGAAATCGGGTGCCATCTCACCGGTCCTGGGTATCCGGTTGGGGAATTCCTCGAACATCCCTCCTGAACTCCGGGGCCTCCTCTGCTGCTGCTGGGCCAGTGAGGTCACAGAGAGTGACATGACCAGAATGAGAACCAGTGATATGAACCTGGCACTCTTCACGAGTGAACCTTTCACGGCAAGCCTCCGAATCGGGGTGAACATTCACGGTAATCATACCACAGGGTGGGGAGGAATATCAATAGCAGTACTAACTGATTTATTCATCTATGTGACGGAGAGTGATCTTTTCTTCAGGAGACTCCT
>JALGVQ010000291.1 GCA_025774615.1 bacterium | reverse complement strand
TCACAGCCTGATACACGGGTCATCTATACGGCTCTCTGCGCGGAGAAGCTCGAAGGGCACACGGTGATGGTCAACGGGGCTGAAGAGACCGTTCTCGGAGTGACGATAGAAGCAGTGCCCGCGTATAACATCGTCCACACCCGTCCGAACAACGGACAACCCTTCCACCCACCGGGAATCGGTAATGGATACGTGCTCACCTTCGGTGATATGCGGGTCTATGTAGCAGGCGATTCAGAGAACACTCCGGAGATGAAGGCTCTGCAGGATATCGACATCGCCTTTCTGCCGATGAACCTGCCCTATACCATGACTCCTGAGATGGTCGCCGACGCGGCCCGGGCATTCAGGCCCCGGATCCTCTATCCCTATCATTTTGGTGATACCGATACAGAGGAACTCGTGCGCCTGCTCCGGGGTGAAGATGGTATCGAGGTGCGAATCCGCGACCTGAAGTGATGCTGATCCAACACCCGGCACCAGGAGTCCGACGACCATGCTCAGCCAGGCACTCGCACTCTTCCTGATATTTTCCGAGCCCGGTTTTCCTGCGGCCGGTATTGACGCCCCCCTTCCCTTTCCCTCCGGCGACCATGTCATCGTGGCCGAAAGTACATCGGAACTCATCGAAGAACTGGAACCGGGACGGATCCTGGTGTGGCGACATGGTGGCGCCTTCCCCTCCGAGGCCTGGCCTGCCCTGGTCAGGTTCCTGGAAGATGGCGGCCGGCTCCTGCACCTGGGTGGAGAACCCTTCACCCGACCGGTCACCGGCCCTGCCGGAGATCGCATCCTCCAGCCGCGCACGGTGTCACTCCTGAAAGAACTGAACCTGAACCGGTCATATCCGCTTGAGACCGGCGGTGCCCGACAGGTCTGGCTCGGACAGTCCGAACCCCGGCCCCATCCTGCTGACACAACCCTGCCTGCAGGATCGTGGGTCTCCATCCTTGAACCGCGCCTGAGTGATACAAAGCATATCGTATCCGAGGATGGTTCAGATGGGCCTCGTGATGGGATCGTGCGCCCTCTCTCCCATATCCATCTGGACGGAGAAGACGAACGGTTCCCGGCCGCAGCCGGTGTTTTCGCCATCGACAGGCTCGAGGGTCGCTTCGCTGGAGGACGATGGGTATTCCGGCTTCTCTCCACTCCTCCGGCCGGTGATGAACTCGAACGACTCATGTTCGAGGCTGTCCGTCCCGTGACCGACAGTCGTCTGGATCCCCGGTTCGGATGTTTCCATGAGGGTGAGGTGCCCACGGTCACCCTGCGCCTTTTCGATCCTGCCTCTACCGGCGAGAGAGAAGTCACCGTTCGATTCTCCCTGACCGATCCTGATGGACGAAAGAGTCGTCCTCGCAGTCTCACCGTACTCGTCGGACGTGAGGGCTCAGCCAGGATCACCCTGCCCCGGCATACGAAACCGGGGCTCTACCATCTTGAGACCGAGATCGAGAGTTTCCAGCCGGCCGAGACCGGCTGGTGGGTAATGGATGATGCACTCTTCTCCTCGGGTGATCTCCTCACCTTCGATTCATGGACATTGTCACGTAATGGAGTGCCTGAACCGGTCGTCGGTTCGACCGTGATGAGTGCAACCGTGCACCGGCAGTTTCTCTTCGAACCGAACGCCCTGGTGTGGGACGAGACATTCGGTGAAATGGCCGACATCGGTCTCAACATCACCCGCACTGGTGTATGGACCGGATTCGACCAGATCATGAGCAACGACGGCGAGATTGATGAAGCCTGGCTTCGCGCACTGGAGGCCTACTACCTGTCAGCCCGTCGTCATGACATCCCGGTCATCTTCACCTTCTTCGCCTTCACTCCACCGGCCTGGGGCGGCGTGAGCCCCTATTTCGATCCGGCATCGATAGAAGCTCAGAAACGATACATCGCGGCGGTGGTATCCCGGTTTGCCGGTACCAGGGAGATGATGTGGGATCTCATCAACGAACCCTCCTTCTCCTCACCCGACAAACTGTGGCAGTGTCGGCCCAATGGAGATCGATATGAGGAAGCGGCATTCATTCACTGGCTTCGGGAACAGTTCGGTGAAGATGGTGCCGGCCCTGACGATACGGCCTGGCAGGACACGGTTCGCGCCCGATGGAGACTGCTTCCCGATGAGGAGATAGGCCTGCCCCGGGACTCCGACTTCACTGATTACTACTACCTCTCCGACCATCGTCCCTACCGGGCCATGGACTGGCTGCGCTTCGCCCAGGACGCCTTCGAGGTATGGATCGGGGAGATGACCGAATCGATCAGGTCCTCAGGTTCAGATGCTCCGATCACGGTGGGACAGGATGAGGGCGGGCTCGTCGAACGCCCATCTCCCCTCTTCCACCATCGTGCCGTCGACTTCACCTCAATGCACACCTGGTGGAACAATGACAACCTCCTCTGGGACGGGATCATGGCGAAGGCTCCCGGAAAGCCCCTCCTTATCAGTGAGACCGGGATCATGCAGAGGGAACTCCTCTCGGGAGAATCACTGCGCGACCTGCAGGGATATGCCGACCTGCTCTCCCGAAAGATCGGCTACTCCTTCGCCTCGGGTGCCTTCGGGGTGATCGAGTGGATCTACGATGTGAATCCCTATATGCCATCGGACAACGAGGTCGCCATCGGTCTGCGTCGTGTGGACGGCAGCTACAAACCAGAACACCGTGTTCTGAGGGAATATGCGGACTTCATGGGTCGGATCGGGCCGCAGCTTTCCGGATATGAAGAGCCAGACTTCGTGATGGTAGTGCCGTTCAGTGGATTCTTCGGTCCCCGCGACCTGGAGATCGGCGCCACTCGCCAGGTGGTACAAGGTATCGTTACTTCGTACGGAGAACGTCTGCAGGCCATCTCGGAATACCGGACCGGTGAGGACCTTGGTACACCCGACCTGATCATTCTGCCCTCGACGAGTGGCATCTCCGAGCAATCCTGGCAGGACATACTAGCA
>JALGVQ010000085.1 GCA_025774615.1 bacterium | reverse complement strand
CCCCGCTGGTCATAATAGATGACCCGGGAAAAAGCAGCGGCACGGGAGAACCATGGGTGAAAACCGTGATGCGTGCCACCCGGCCCCCCGTTGATCAGCACCAGTGGCGTCCCACTGCCCTCCTCTTCCACGTAGAGATCACAATCGCCGACATCCACCTTCTGTTTCACCAGGTCGAGCTGACCGCACCACCGGGGGACATCGGGAACAGTCAAGTGTAGCTCATCCTCAAGATGCACGACACGATCGTGGATGCTCTCACGACCATCATCACCGGTCCGGCTCGAACAGCCGGCGGAAAGGAGCAGAAGAACGGCAACAGGGAATACAGCAGGGAAAACAGTGCGGACGAAGGGACCCCTCACGATCGACCTCCAGTCGGGCGTTTGTAGATAAGAAGATTGCACCTTTAAGCAGATAACACTTTCCT
Source organism: bacterium (assembly GCA_025774615.1). Lineage (GTDB taxonomy): Bacteria > Blakebacterota > Blakebacteria > Blakebacterales > Blakebacteraceae > Blakebacterum. Next base: position 15,138 of record JALGVQ010000085.1, on the reverse strand, counting down.
CTACACACGGATGTCCGGCGATCAAAGTTACACCCGATATTCGCCGAATCGTGTATCTCAGACAATTCGTTATGGGATCCTTCCCCCTTGAAGTGGCAATTATGTCCCCTTCTATCTCCTGTTGACACTGCCGTTCTGTTTCTGCAATATTTTAAACCAACCGGTCGAAACAATTGGTTTGAACGACCGTATATACCGACAGGTCGAACGCCGGACCGTTGACCAGCAACGAGTTACGGAGATGATTCGGATGCCGTTACCACGATTTGAGAAGATGCCTGAGGAGAAGAAGGAGCAGATCCTCGAGGCCGCTGCCAGGGAATTCGCCGACAACGGTTATGAAAAAGCAGTCATGAGTCGGATCCTCGAGCGGGCCGATATCAGCAAGGGCGCCGTCTACTACTACTTCGAGGACAAGGCCGACCTGATCGCGACGGTGATCCGGCACTACTGGATGGACTTCCTTGATGAGCCGGTTGCGAATGTTGATGAAATCACCGCTGGGAATTTCTGGGAGAAGCTCCATGCTCTTTACCTCCACCCCTTCGACCTCATCGAAGTCCAGCCGTGGATGCTTGGACTCAGCAAGGCGGTCTGGCACCTGCCCGAGGAGATCCGGACCAGTGGTCCGCTCGGCAAGGTCTTCTCCGATGCCATCGCCTGGGTCGGGGGGTTCGTCAGACGGGGACTCGAACTGGGTGTCATCCGCAATGACCTGCCGGAGGATCTGCTCATCAACCTGTTCATGGCACTCGACCACGTCCATGACGAATGGCTGAGCAACCACTGGGAAGAGATGGAGAAAACGGAATTCGAGGCTTTTGCCAAAACGTATATCGACTTCACACAGCAGGCGCTGGAACAGCCCGGTTCAGCTGACAGCACCAGGGAGTCGGGAGGAATGACATCATGAGGAACCTGCTCAGAAACATCGGTGGAGTGATCGCCCGCATCAGCGATGAGCACCCCGGTAGGATCCTGCTGATAGTCTCGATCGTGACGATCGGTGCAGCAATAGTGGCCAGCGGACTGGAAACAAAGACCAATGTCCAGGACATGCTGCCGGAGCATTCACCGGCGGTCCAATCATACGTTGAGGTCACCGAGAGGTTCGGGGAAGCGAATACCCTTGTCGTCCTTGAAGGTGACCGCGACCGGATGATCGAGGCGGCCGAGGTGCTGGTTCCCCGTCTGGAAGCACTCGAACTGATCTACAACGTTCAGGGCACCCTCCCGATGGACTACTTCCTCGACCATGCCCTGATGCTCACCGAGGAGAAGGACCTCGACCGTAGCCTCGAACGGCTGGGTGATCCCTCACTGATAGGATTCCTCCGCGGTATCAACGACGACTTCGAGCGGGAGTACACCGACAGCGAAGAGAACATGCGCGAGGACGAGGTCGCGATCGCCCGGTCGACGCAGGGTATCGAACGGTCATTGGAGATCCTCGCTGCCAGACTCGCCGGTGAGGAGTACGCGACCATCGAAGAGGCAGTCGATGCCATGGTGGTGGGTGATCCATGGACGCTGAGCCTCGATCGCGGCATGATGCTGATCATCTGTACGCCCACGTACTCGATAATGGAATTCAGCCTCCTGCTCGATATGGTCGTCCAGGTCCAGGACATCCTGGAGGAGGTTCGCCCGCAGTTCCCCGAAGTGGAGATCATGCTCTCGGGGAACGGTCCCCTGCAGAAGGATGAGATGGACGCCATGACCACCAGCTCGATCGTTCTGATGGTGATCGCAATGGTGCTGATTTACCTGCTGCTGGCCCGGAACTTCGGCGGCTGGGTGCTGCCCCTGGTGGCTCTGGCTCCGCTCCTGGTGGGGATCATCTGGACATCGGCGGCCCTCGAGATCGTGTACGGTTCACTGAATATGTTCACCATCATGTTCTCGATAATCCTGCTCGGCCTCGGGATCGACTTCGCCATCCACCTGATCACCCGATTCTACGAGGAGATGAGCCAGGGCCACTCGGTACGCGAGTCGCTGATCTATACGATAACCGGGACAGGTGTGGGGGTATTGGCCGGAGGACTTACCACATCGGCGGCCTTCCTTGCCCTCCTCGTCGGTGAGACGAAGGGGATCAGTGAACTCGGTTTCACCTGTGGAGCTGGTCTTTTCCTCACCCTCGTGGCTGTCTTCCTCATCCTCCCCCCCCTGCTTGTGCTCCGCAGCCGGCGGATGGAAAAGAAGGGCAGATCCGTGACGGTACCCGGTGCCAGTGAGGGGTGGCCACTGATCGGCAGGGTCTCGGAACTGAGCTGGCAGCGATGGGGGCTCTTCCTCGCCCTTTTCATCACCGTAATGGGTATTTCCCTCTGGATGGGCTTCAGGAATGAATACGAGCTCGACTGGCTGAACCTTGAGCCGAAGGGCCTGGAGAATGTCCGTCTTCAGCGGGAGATCCCCGAGCGGTTCGGAAGCATGACCGAAGGTGGCTGGATCATCGTCGATTCGATCGAAGCCGCACGCGACATGAAGGATCGGCTCAAGAACCTCTCGATGGTAGGAGAGGTATCAACCATCAGTGATTACCTGCCCACCGCGGACCGGTATGCATCGTATACTCCCCGTCTGGAAACCTTCCGGCAGCGAATCGAGGGCACCCGGCTCCCTCTCCGGAGCGGAGCCCTGACCGGAGAAGCGCTGGCCGTCGAGATCGAGCGACTCTGGGATAACCTCGACCTGATGAGTAATCTTGCCTTCACGGGAGGTCTTGACCGGGCTGTCAAGAGTCTCGACCGGATGACCGGGTATGACAATGAGACTGACACGACCGATGAGAACGCGGTCCTCCCCACCCTCACCCGACTGCTCGGGGAAGGAGTCGAACCCGGCCTCGTCACCTCGATTGAACAGGCCTGGTTCGACCGGATGCGCGATAACCTGATCAGGATGACCGGCACCGATCGGGTCGGCGTGGAGGATCTGCCCGGGGTGCTCCGGCGGAGCCTGCTGCCCCGCGACGGCAGCGAGCAGTACCTGGTTAATATCACCGCCAGGGATTATCTCTGGCACCAGACCACCCTGAACCGGTTCGCCGAACAGATGGAGCAGGTCGATCCCGGTATCAGCGGTACTGCCCAGATGACCCTCGACTTCCTCGAGAAATCAGGTCAGGACGGATTGAACGGCATGATCGTGGCCGCCATCGTCATCCTGGTGCTGCTCCTGGTCACCTTCCGCGGACCGCTGGGGCTGCTGGCCATGCTCCCGCTCGTCGGCGGTACGGCGATGATGATCGGGATCATGTACATCCTGGGGATGAAGTACAATTACATGAACTTCATGGCGATACCGGTGATCCTGGGGATCGGTATCGACGACGGGGTGCACGCCCTGCACCGTTTCCAGGAGGACACCTCGGAGGGCAGCATGCGGATCTACAACTCATTCCGGTTCGTCGGCCGGGCGATCCTGCTGACGACCCTCACCACCATGATCGGGTTCGGCAGTCTCGGCTTCATGCCCCACGTGGCCATGGCCAGCTTCGGCATCGTGCTGATGATCGGCGTGGGCTGCTGCTTCATCACTTCGGTGGTCTTCCTGCCGGCGGTTATGCGTCTCTTCGGTGGAACGAACATCAAGGTCCACGCGGTAAAGACCACCGCCCTCCTCTCTCTGCTGGCGCTGCTGGTTCTTCCGACCACCTCGGGAGCCCAGGAGACCGGGGCGGAATGGCTGGCACGGATCGCCGACACCGAGACAGCAGATAATTCCTATGCCGTGATGCGCCAGACCATCACTACCTCGACCGGCGCGGAGCGGTCGTTCCTGATCCGCTCCTGGTCGGCGGAGGAGGGTGACGTGGGACTCATGGCCTATACCGAACCGGCCCGGGTGGCAGGCGACCGGATACTGCAGCTCAACGGCGGTGATGACATCTGGTACTACATGAAGCGCCGTGACACCACCCGCCACTTCGTGGGTCACACCCGGAAGCAGAGTGCGATGGGCTCGGATTTTTCTTATGAGGACATGGCCTCGGGGGATTTTGAGGAGGATTACACGGCCGAGGTGCTCGGCTATGAGAACCTGGACGGGGAGCGCATGGTAAAACTGAAATGTACCCCCACTCCGAGCGGGCCATCATATGAGTACATCCTCATCTGGGCGGGGGTGGAAGACGCCCTCTCAAGGAAGATCGAATACTACGATGAAGGCACCCATCTGAAGACCCTCTTCCTGACCGAATTCACGGAGATCGAGGGCCGGACGGTAGCCATGCGATTCGAGATGGTGAGTCACCAGAAGGACTCGAGGACCCTCATGGAGACCCTGGAGATGACCTTTGCCCAGGAACCTGATCCATCACTCTTCACCCAGGCGGGCCTGACCCGGCCGCTGCCGCCCCGTTGAAAGGGAGGAGCATAGCCATGACCATGACAGCCCGCGCATCCACTCTGTCAGCAGTACTGACAATGCTGCTTCTTGCCGCTCCGGCCGGGGCCCAGGAGCTCCAGATCACGGGGTACTACGAACACACTCTCAATGCGGACTATTCGAAAGACACCGATGAACTGATCATGGACGCCTCGAAACTCAGGCTCGATTTCGCAAGCGGCATTCCGGGTGGACTGAGTTTCAACGGCAACATGAACTATATCGTCTATCACGGAGAGATCAGCCGGAACATCACCCCCTTCCTGCCTCCCTCGGTGCAGACCGTATTCAACCAGCTGGGACTTCCGGCCGAGATCACCCTGCCCCGGGAACGCCTCTATCTCGACAACGCCTACCTCACCTGGGAGAAGGGTAAGATCCGGTTCCGGGCCGGGAAGCAACAGCTCGCTTGGGGCTCGGCCTACTCGTTCAACCCCACCGATCTCTTTCACCGGAAGAACATGCTCGATCCCACGTACGAGAAGGAAGGGGTCACTGCCCTGCGGTTTGATTACCGCTGGGGGATCGGGGGACAACTCTCACTGATCGCCGCACCCGGCGACCGGATCGCCGAGTCGGGGTACGCTGTCCGTCTGGGAACGCATATTTCGGAGATCGGTTACGACGTCGCCCTGACCGCTCATTCAGTCACCGATTCGACTTCCTTCGATGCCGTGACATGGATGCCCGTCACACAGAAGCGGCGCGCGCTGGGCCTTGAATTCACCGGTTCGCTCTTCGGACTCGGACTCTGGTTCGAGGGGAACTACAACATGATGGAGACCGAGGATGATTTCCTCCGGGCTGCCATCGGTTTCGACTACACCCTGAACAATGGTCTCTATTTCATGGCTGAGACTCTTATAAACCAGCGGGCTGAAACAGCCACCCCCTACCCCGTCCATGACTGGCTGGCATACCTCGCATATGGAGAACCGATCTCGAGCCAGTGGTACCTGGTCGGACTCGGCAAGGACATCGGGGATCTCACCAGGGGCGGTCTCTACTTCTTTGCGACGCCGGACGGTTCATTCGTGCTGAATCCGAGGCTCGACATCTCGATCGCCCAGAACGCCGATCTGATCATCTTCGGGGGATACACGATGGGTGATGACGAGGGCGCCTTCCCGCCCGGATACTATTCGCTTGTGGCGAGGGCCACGGTCTGGTTCTGAGATATCGACCAGCCCCCAGTTGAGCCAGAGCGGTTACTTGCATCGTAACTGCTGTATACAGTATATTCATGGTGTACTGCACAATCGCGGGGGTGAGCATTATGTCTGCAACCGTTCTGACGACGCGCCTGCCGGAATGGCTGAGCGAGGAACTCAAAGAAGAGTTCGCAAAATACAACGCTGGCCCCTCTGAAGGCCTGCGCCGGGTGGTGGAACAATGGTGGGTCGGGAGCAACCTTCCGGCTCTGGAATATCGCGACAGTCTGGATGGACCGCGTCCGGCCATGAAGGACGGACCGGAGCTCTGGGAATTCATCATGACCCGGAGAGGCTACGATGGTGACCTGGATGGCGTGAGCAAGCACTACGGTGGTCTGCCCTCCGAAGGCATGGAACAGGCACTGGTTTACTACCGGCTGTTCCCCGATTCCATCGATCATCACCTGAATGAGAACGAACGGCTCTGGCGTCTCATGCGTGAGAAGTTCGAATGAGTCCGCGACCCGGATTCCTCCTCGATGAACATATCAGTCTGGCAGTGGCTGAAGGACTGAGACGACGCAATCTCGATGCTCTGCATATCTGTGAAGCAGGCCTGTCTGGAGCCCCGGATGAAAGGATCATGGAGGCAGCCACAGAACTCCAGCGTCTACTCGTCACCCGAGATATTGGAGATTTCAGCCGGTTGGCTCGTATCTATCTTCACTTCCATCGATCCTTCCCCGGCATCCTGCTCGTTTCCCCCTCGATACCTGAAAAAGATCCCGGAGTTCTCATCGATGCTGTTCTCAAGTGGACCAGCCAATATGGAGAGCTCGATCAGATAGCAGGCGGGATCGCCTGGTTACCCGTGCCTGACGGACAGGATACTGATCAGCGGGTCCGGGAAACCCGGCCCCGCTACATGCGTGCTCTTGAGCGGATCGGTGCGACTATCTGAGAATCAGGAAACGGACACCCCCGTCCTGTTCAATATATCTCTCACTGCAGATCTCGTTACCGGCAGGTGATCAGTTGGGTGGCCTTCGTGGAAACATTCCGTCCCGCATGGCGGCGTGATAGATGAGCGCGGCCATCACGACCGAGGCCTGCTTCATGTCATCCTCGGTCACCCGTTCCCAGGTATCCATGTTGGTGTGGTGGATGCGCACGTCGTAATCGACGTAATCGTGAATCGCCTCGAAGGCTGGCACACCAGCCCTCAGGAACGGCACATGGTCGGTGCTGCCGATTCCCTGATGGACCAGGGTATTGGCGTCCAGATCAGCGAACTGATCGAGGACCGCGCTGAAGATCGGCCGAGCCGATTCCATCTCTTCCAGGAAGAAGCCGTAGACGGGGCCATAGCCGGGATCGAGGTTGAAGTAGACGGAGAACTTATCCCGGGCTACCTGGTTCTCGTCGCCGCTGAGATGGCGCGCCACCCACTCGCGTGAACCAAGGAGTCCCTCCTCTTCCCCACCCCAGATACCGATCCGTATCGTCCGGCTCGGCTGTACACCCAGCACCTTCAGGATCCGCATCGCCTCCATACAGACGGCGACATGATCGGCATTGTCACCCGCACCCGGCGAAGTGTGCCACGAGTCAAGATGAGCGCCGAGCATGACCACCTCATCTCCGATCTCCCGATCGGTCCCCTCGATCTCGGCCAGGATGTTGTAACCGTTGGTGTCCTCCTCCTCGAACCGCGCCTTCACCTCAACCGCCATCTCCACCGGGAGCCCCATGTCGAGCATGCGGACGATCATGTTGTAGTGTTCGGAGGCCATGTTGATGATGGGGGGATAGTCATCACCCCGGTCCCTTCCCAGGACGAAGACCGTACCGTGCACACCCCGGCTCGGCTCCACGACGGCACCGATCGATTCACTGGCCAGGAATAGCTGCAGTTCCCTCCTGCTTGCCGGTTCCTGCTGGAGATAGTCATCTGAATACCCGCCCGGACGCTCATCCACCGGAGGATCACGGTCGGTCACGATGAAACGGGTCACCTCCGGCCGGGTCATCACGATCCTGTCGGCAAGCGTACCGCGAAGGGCTTCCAGTTCGGCGAGTGACATCCCGGCCAGCATCACCGGACGTCCCTCGATCCTCCCCTTCGTGGAGGGACTCCACGCGGTCGGATAGGCGATGAGGGGCGTAAACCGTGGAGCGGTCATCTCGGCGGTGAATCCCTCAAGGGTCCAGCCGCGGCCGAACTCCCATGTCTCGAGCCGGGGATTGTCGAGACCCCACTCCTCGAGCCGGTCGCGGGTCCATTCGGCCGACTCTTTATAGATCTTCGTGCCGGTCAACCTCGGTCCGTAGACGTCCACGAACTGGTTGTACATTTCCATAACCTGTGACCGCTCATACCCTTCAGCCCTAATCCTGCTGAACATCTCGAGATCGACCTGCTCCTGCGCGCTCACACCTGATGTCAGAATGAGTCCGAACATGATACCTGCTGCCATTCGCCGCATCGCCACTGCTCCCTTGTCGGGTACCCAGTTTGTTCGTTCAGATCGATCGTATCGATCGTGGTGGATTCTCTCTTCCATACCATTTCCGATCACGGAGCATTCTAGCAAAAGCGACTCCTTGAAGCCACCCGGGGAATTCACTACTCTCCACCGCCTATGGAAGCTATCCACCGCAGACCGACCCTCGGGGAAGCGCTGACTCCCCTGATCGCCATGGGCTTGTTCCTCGGGCTCGGCTACGCCTGGCAGGGTTTCAGGATCGAGGTCGTCCTGCTGGCTTCGGCCGCCGTGGCCGGTTTCATCGCCCGGCGCCTCGGATACAGCTGGAAAGAGATGGAACAGGGGATCGTCAGCTCCCTCTCCAAGGCGATGCCGGCGATGCTCATCCTCATCACCGTCGGGGCTCTGATCGCCTCATGGATCGCGGCCGGTACTATCCCGATGCTCATCTGGTACGGGCTGCAGCTGATCTCTCCGAAGCTCTACCTGGTGACTGCCTGTGTCATCTGCTCGATCGTCTCGATCTCGACGGGAACCTCATGGGGCACGGTCGGCACCGTGGGCGTGGCTCTTATCGGGGTGGCACAAGGGCTGGGAGTACCGATGGGCGCGGCGGCCGGCGCAGTGGTCTCCGGCGCCTACTTCGGTGACAAACTGAGCCCCTTCAGTGACACCACCAACCTGGCCCCGGTCGTTGCCCGAGCCAACCTCTTCGACCACATCCGATGGATGCTCTGGACGACATTCCCCGCCTGGACGCTGGGACTGATCGTCTATCTGATCGTCGGTCTCGGCTCCAACCCGACAGTGATGCCCGATATCGGACCGCTCCAGAACGGGCTCCGGGACGCGTTCCGCTTCAACATCCTCCTGCTCCTGCCCCTCGTGGTCATCCTCTGGTTCGCGGCCCGCAAGCTCCCCACTCTGCCCGGTATCCTGCTGGCAAGCCTGGTGGCGGCGATTCTCGCTTTGATTTTCCAGGGAGCACCCCTGCGAGAGGTGATGGAGGCCACGATCCTCGGCTACCAGCCGGCCACCGGGATTGTCGATCTCGACAGCCTGCTCGCCAGAGGCGGTATGATGGCAATGATGGATGTGACCCTGATCGTCTTCTGTGCCTTCGGGTTCGCCGGCATCATGAGCGGATGCGGCATCCTCGATCGGATACTGGAGGCGTTGATGAGCAGGGTGAAGCACACCTTCGGCCTGATCGCCTCGACGGTGGCAACCGGTGTCACCACCGCCTTTGTGACCGGTTCCAGCTACCTTTCGATCATCGTTCCGGGGGAACTCTTCGCGCCTGCGTTCCGGGAACGGGGGCTGGCCGCCAAGAACCTCTCCCGCACGACCGAGGACTCCGGCACTGTCGTGGTGCCCCTCATTCCCTGGAGCGCGGCGGGAGTGTTCATGGCCGCGACCCTGGGGGTCCCTACCATCGAGTACCTGCCCTGGGCAGTCATGAACTACACCGGCTTCATCTTCGCCCTCATCTGTGGGGCCACCGGCATCGGGATCGCTCAGAAGATCCGCGATGATGAGACCCTGCCGGGGAGTTGAGCTCTCCCGGATCGCAGCGACTCGATACTATTCAGCACCTTCTCCCTGCCATTATACTGACCATTCTCAGGAACTGATGAATATCGAACGGGATGGAATGAGATTGTAATGAGCGAACAGTCGATCTGGCAGAATCCTGATTCCTCCTGGCGGGAGATATTCAACGCCGCCAACGATGCAATCTTCATACATGACGCAGAAACCGGAGCGATCCTCGACGTCAACCAGAAGACGTGTGAGGTGTTCGGTTACACAGTTGAGGAGTTCAGGGGACTCGAAGTCGGCGACTTCAGTTCAGGTGAGCCGGGCTTCGATCAGGACGGCGCCATGGCGGAGATCGGGAAAGCTCTGGAAACCGGAGAAGTTCTCTTCGAGTGGCACTGTAAAAAGCAGTCAGGTGAGCTCTTCTGGGTCGAGGTGAATCTGAAAACAGGATCCCTTCTGGGGAAAAACATCCTGCTTGCGCTGGTCCGAGACATCACCGAACGCAAGACTGCCGAGGAGGCGCTTCGTGCCTCCGAAAACAAATTCTCAAACGCATTCTATGCCAGTCCCGACTCTATCACGATCAGTTCCCTTGCCACCAGCGAACTGTATGAAGTGAATGATGGATTTCTTCATCTGAGCGGGTACAGCCGTGATGAGGTGATTGGGAAGTCCGCACTGGAACTCGAGATCTGGCCTGACCCGTTAGACAGAGAGAAGATGAAGGAGGCACTGCAGAAGGAAGGACGGATCAGGAACCAGGAATACCAGTTCCAGGACAAAGATGGGGCTCTTCACATCTGTCTATTCTCGGTCGAGATCATCGATCTGCATGGGGAACCGTGCAATCTCTCCGTAGCGAGAGATATTACCGACTGGAAGCGTACCGAGGAAGCCCTGCGACACAGTGAAGAGCAGTATCGGAATCTCGTTGAGAGCGCCCGGGACGCGATCTTCACCATCACTGAGAAAGGACTCCTGCTCACCCTCAACCGGGCGTTCGAAAAGATCACCGGTTGGTCACGGGAGGAGTGGATCGATAAACCGTTCATCGAGATCCTCCACCCGGATGACCGTAAAAAGGCGCTCCACCTGGTCAGTGACCTCATGTCCGGCTCCATCCCCCCGGTCAGTGAACTCCGTATTCTCTGCAGGTCGGGTGATTAGTAATTGGCGAGTTTTCTTCGGCACCTCGATTGGAGGATGGCAGACCCATTGGCATCCTCGGTATCGCCCGGGATATCACCTACCGGAAGAACCTTGAAGATCAGCTGCGACAGGCCCAGAAGCTGGAGAGTATCGGCACGCTCGCCGGTGGAGTCGCCCACGACTTCAACAACATCCTCAATATCGTTCTGGCGCACACTCATCTCATCTCACGATCCGACAACGATCCAATACGTATCAGGAACAGTCTCGAAGCGATCACCAAAGCCGGCGAACGGGGCGCGAGGATCGTTCAGCAGCTTCTGACCTTCGCCCGTCAGGCGGAGGTGACATTCGTGGCAGTCGATATCAATGACAGCGTTACCGAGATCAGAGACATCATCACCTCGACCTTTCCGAAGTACTATCGATAACAACCGGTTCAAATACCGGCAATTCTGTCCGGAGAAGGCATGCTGAGGCCGGGGGTGACCGATATCTGTTCCTTGATATCTGTGACACCGGGATCGGCATGGACAGAGAAACACGTCAACGGATCTTCGAACCGTTCTTCACCACCAAGGAGACCGGCCAGGGAACCGGCCTCGGTCTGGCGGTCGTCTACGGCATCATCCAGGATCATGGAGGCTTCCTGAGCGTGCGAAGTGAACCGGGCAGTGGCACCACCTTCCGTATCTATCTCCCCGCCCTCTCCGATGGGTACAGGGAAGAGGAAGGATCGATTCCCCCGGAATCGATCCTCCCGACTGGTGGCGAGGAGACCATTCTGATCGTGGAGGATGAGGAGGCGATCAGGTCTCTACTTGAAGACCTCCTCAGGGAGAACGGGTATACTGTTATCTCAATCGGAGACGGGAAGGAAGCATTGTCGATCTTCAGCGAAAAGCGTGACTCGATCGATCTCGTCCTCTCCGACGTTGGTCTTCCCGGATTAAGTGGGGATGAGATATTCCATGCGATCCGGGAGATGAAGCCCGACATGAGGATTATCCTCGCCAGTGGGTACCTGGAAGCCGATCTGCACAAGAGTCTGGTTGCTGAAGGGGTCTCAGATATCATCCAGAAGCCATACCTCTTCACCGATCTGATGCAGAGGATCCGGCAGGCACTCGACACAGATCCGTCGTGAGGGTGTGACTCCCCCCACTGAGACGATTATCTGATTCCACAGCTTTAAACACGGGTTTTTCAGTCCGAGTATCCGTATATTCTTATGAAGGAGTCCTTAGTTGAACCGGGCATCCTTCACCTGCCCATCCGATGAGGTACTGCCATGAAACGGAATCGCCTCCTTCCTGCCTTTGCTCTGATCCTCCTCCCCGCTCTCTTCTTCATGACGGGTATGGGAACGTCACCCCAGGAGATCGGTGAGATCGGAGCCAAAGTCGAGGATTTCAGTCTGACCACATATGACGGTAAGACCATCACGCATGAGGATCTGGACAAAAAGGTAACGTTGATCGTGTTCTGGTTCCCCACGTGAGGTGGCTGTCGTGTGGAGTTGCCACACGTTCAGACGATGTATGGAGAACTGAAAGATCACGAAGATCTACAGATTCTTGCAGTAGAGATCAATGACGACCGCGAAGGTGCAGATACATTTATTGAAGAGCACGGACTGACATTTACATTTGCGGAAGCAAACAGAGCGTTCGTGGAGTCCAAATTCAACACCTCAGGATACCCGAACAGCTTCCTCATCGGGAAGGACGGCAGGATAAAGCAGCACTGGCGCGGATTCCGGGATGGCCAGGAAACAATGATCAAGGACGCCATCGTGGAGGAACTCAACAACGATCACTGATCGTTTCTGACAGTTCAGATCTGTTCGACCAGCTCAACCTGCCCGGACGCCCTGCTCCTGTAAAGGGCGTCCAGGACGAGCTGGTTTTTCAACCCCTCTTCCCCGGGGATCGTGAACTCCCCACCCTTCTCAACAGCCTCGGCGAAGGCATCGACCTGACGGGTATACGCCCGGGTGTTCGACACCACCTCTCTTTCGGCCGCCTCGTTGCCGCTCCCTCGACGCAGTTCCATGGTCACGGGACGTTCTACATTCAGCGCGTCTGAAGCTGACAGCATCCCTTCATCACCGATCACTTCCAACACGGTCCTGTACTCCCGGCGGGTGGAGACTGCAACCGCAGCAAGCGTCTTCTTTGAAAAGAGAAGTGTCATGAGGGCAGTGGCTTCGAATGGCGCCGACAGGTCATCCCCGGTTGCATTGGTTGAGACGCTGAGGATCTCGTCCTGCAGGATGTATCGCAGGGTATCGATACAGTGGACCCCGACATCGGCGATCGGCCCCCCGCATGCCATCGCCGGATCATTCAGCCATACTCTCGGACTGTTCAGACCGGGATAGTGGAACTCTGCACGAGCAAAGAGCGGGCGGCCGATATCCCCCTGTTCGATATGCTCCCGGAACCTTCCAACACTCTCCTCAAACCGGAATATGTGCGCCACTCCGAACAGAATCCCTGCTTCTGACGCCGCGTCCACCATCCGCCGGGCCTCATCGGCGTTCATCGCCAGCGGTTTCTCACAGAGGACCGGGATCCGGTGTTCTATGGCGGTCAGAACATCGGGAAGGTGCAGCACGTCAGGTGAGGCTATAAAAACAGCATCCACCTCACCCGATGAGCACAATTCTCCGGTCGAGGTGAAGGTATGCGGAATATTGAACTCGCGGGCTGAGGCTGCCGCCTTCTCACTGTCGCGCCGGGAGAGCGCGGTGACTATACAGCGCTCCGAGCCGGCGAAGCCGGGCAGCAGGCGTCTCACTGCGTGCAATCCGAATCCCGCGATCCCGAAACGAACCATACTACTCCCCCCCGCTGAGATCGATTTCAATGGCCCTGGATCGCTCCAGTGCCCTGTCGCGCAACAACCGTGACATGACACTACTCATTTCTGGAACAGGAGACCAACTCGATGATTTCCGTCATGCATGATATGCAATATTGTGCAGTCCGAACCAAACCGATGCCATAAGGGGGCTGTTGTGCCGTATGAAGAACTCAACCGCAGACTGAATGGACTGGCCACGCTCATCGGGAACTCTCCGCTCCTGGAACTGAAATTCACCTTCCGGGGCGAGGAGCGGAGTATCCACGCGAAGGCAGAGAATCTGAATCTTACAGGGAGCATCAAGGATCGTATGGCCCTGCATATTATCCGACAAGCCTATGCGAGAGAGGAATTGAGCCCGGGCGACCTCATCATCGAGGCGACCAGTGGAAACACCGGCATCTCCTTTTCGGCGATAGGACGGGCGATGGGCCATCCGGTTGCCATCTTCATGCCTAGCTGGATGAGCGCCGAGCGGATCAACCTCATCAGCAGTCTTGGCGCGCAGATCAATCTCATCAGCAAGGAAGAGGGTGGCTTTCTCGGGAGCATTGAGAGGGCCGAGGATCTGGCTTCGAGCCGTGAGAGAACGTTTCTCCCCCGCCAATTCTCTAATGACGACAACTGCGAGGCCCACTACCAGACGACTGGTCCCGAAGTATGGTGGCAACTCCGGTTCCGTGCCCTGAAGCCGGACGCCTTTGTGGCTGGAGTGGGCACCGGCGGTACTGTCATGGGAACCGGTCGTTACCTCCGGGAGATGCGTCCGGAAGTGAAGATCCATCCACTCGAACCATCAAACTCCCCGACCCTCTCAACCGGGTACAAAGTCGGTTCTCACCGCATCCAGGGGATCTCAGATGAATTCATCCCTGCCATCGTGGATCTCGAGGAACTCGACGATGTCATCAGTGTCGATGATGGTGATGCTATCATCATGGCTCAGAAGCTCGCGTCCGAACTGGGAATGGGTGTCGGCATCTCTTCCGGGGCCAACTTCCTCGGCGCGTTGAAGGCTCAGGAGGAACTGGGAGGAGACGCAACCGTTGTTACCGTTTTTTCAGACGACAACAAGAAGTATCTCAGCACCGATCTCCTGAGGGAGGAACCGGTGAAGGATGGATTCCTGTCACCGGAAGTGGAATTCATCGGGTTCAGCTCATATAAACGCGTCTGCAAGACCTGCTGCGATCCGGTGGTCTGTCTGGAATGCGGAGCGATCGATTACCGGGAAGAGGCTGACCTCCCGCCCTGCCCACGCAGAGCGCACTGATCTAGAACAACGTCAACGATGTTTGAAAAAGGAAGCAGGCACCCGCGCTGCCCGCTCACCCGCCGGCGCAAAGAGCAGGTCGAGATCGGCGCCGCCGGTCTTGTTGAACCATTCGACCACGATCTCGTGCGCACCCGCAGCCAGAGAAACGGTACCCTCCAGGCCCTGCGATCCATGCAGACCGTCATTGTCGACCACGACGTTGCCATCTATCAGGAGCCTGGAGCCATCATCAGAGACCAGGGTGAAGATGTAGATGTCGTCCCGC
>JALGVQ010000290.1 GCA_025774615.1 bacterium | reverse complement strand
CCACCGAGTGTGGCTGATCCATTGGTGACCTCGACAGTGGTACCGGGATAATTGCTGACGGTCACATACCGTCCCGTGAGTTCCCCGAAAATGGCGCTCTTTCCCACATTCGGGTTCCCGACAAGAAGCAGACGCGCGGTTTCCTTCTCCGAGGAAATGGAGATCGCCCCTCTTTGCGGATCGATGGTCACGATGGAGACTCTACTCCCACTTGCTGAGGTGGATCACACCCCTGTTATCTGATTCAGGCAGGTCGCGGCAGGACATTCTGACATCTGAATGGTTGATCATGAAATTCCGTCTGAGGAGGATGTCCCGCGCGGAGTGATAGCGCACCGGGACACGGAAGATCATGGCGTCATACCCATCGGTGATGAATCGTCGCTCAATGCCGATGATCATGCTCTCAAGCAGTTGATCCAGGTGCCCTTCCGAGCCGGATGGTGGAACCAGCAGAAGGGTATTGACCCTGGCAGTTCCGTGGGTCTCTTCTTTCGCGTACGGCTCGGTGTGTATTATCGCGAATCCGACAGGTCGACCATCCAGGAATGCCAGCACCGTCTCTCCCAGACGATGCCGTTCCGCCAGTTCGACATCACTGCGATAATCGAGACCTTCAGACACCTCCCCCGAAATCGCGGTGATGGACTGAAGTGCTGACTCACGCTCCGCTCCGGCAGTCCCGGCTACCGACTCCAGCTCGAGTCCGGGACCCGATTCCGGTGCCCCCTCATCAGACAGCCCATTCTTGTAGAAATGGCTCATGTCGAGTGTCATCTGCTCAAAGCGCATACCGAGCTGGCTGTAGAACTGAAGGTTCCTGTAGGAACGGGGCATCGTTTCGAGTCCGAGTGTCGTGACACCGGCATCCTTCAGGGCGGTTATTGAGGTCTCGACCATGGCACGACCGATCCCTGTACCCTGAGCCGGCGGCAGGACGGCGATCGGACCCAGCCAGGCCGTCGTACCCCATCGGCAGGCCAGACAGAAACCGATCGGACCACCTTTTTTTTCAGCTACAAAGGAGCATTCCGGTGTACGGTCGAGATAGAATCCGAGCAGCTGGTCGGTCATGGTGGGCAGCCGGGTCTGCTTCAGGCCCATCCGACGATACTCGTCCTCGAAGGCCACCTTCATGATCCGGCGGATTCGGCCGGCATCCTCTCTCTGAACACCACGGATACTCATATTGTGAGCCCTGTCATCGGCCGGCTGCCGTGAAAGTGATTCTCATTCAGGATACTCAACGTAGGCAGGGTGGGCGGTATGTCAACGTATTATCCGAGTAAATATGTCGGATTAATTCCCAACCAGAACAACTGCCTCTCTATTTAAGGGCACGTTTGGCAGCCGCCATCAAATCGCTTGTTTTCAGGGAAAGCCCTATCATCCAGAAGTTGTTGGCAGTCAGGCTATTCCGGAATCCTCCGTATGAGAGATAGAGCTGGTCATCGATGGCGGAGATGCCGATCGAGTAGAGTACACTCTTTCGCCCCCCGATCGTCGCGTAGGAGAAGGCGATCGCGGGGAAACCGATCCGCTCGAGCGTCCTCCAGAATGGTCGGTTGCTGATCCGGTAGTACCGCATCGAGAATCCGGCAGAAGCAGTCACTGTCGCGTCACCAGTGACCGGAAAGACAATGGAAACGGGGGTGGCAAACGCCAGTTTCGCGCCAAAGGAATCCACGATCCTGAGGGTGACGGGATGAGGGATTACGAGTCCGCTGTCAGCATCCCTCCACTGGATCACGATCCGATCTCCCGGGCGGAAGGTACCGCTCCAGATCCATCTCCCGGAGGCAGCCTCATCTGGTTCGAGGTCGGTGTGGATCCATTTACGGATCTGTTTATCCCACTCCTGGAGACCGGGAACTTCTACCAGGACACGCTCCCCCTCTTCAAGCGCCACGATCTCAACTCTGACAGCCCGAACCCGGCCGGCGTCTGCCCCTTCAACCGAGATGAAGATGTCGGCATTGGACGGAACCCAGTCTCCCGGGGAGAGGGGCACCTCCCGCCCATCGATGCGATACTTGACGATCGACTGTGGCTCCGGCAGGGGGGCTTCGATCGATCTTCCCGCAGGCAGGGGATCAGCCATCGTGAGAGTTGGATAGAGTTGAAGCAGGATGGAAACGAGCAGCAGGGTCGGGGCGAGTCGGGTGGATTCAGTGAAGCGACAGAGCCTCCACTTCACTCCGCGATCTCCTTCTTCTTTTCAGCCCCTTCTCCCTCACCCGCATCATCATCTGAAAACTCCCGTAGTCTTTCGATCTGGTCCCTGAGGAGTTCCCCGGGGATGAATCCTTCGATCGCGGGAGGAAGCATTTTGCCGCGAGGCTTCATGAAGAGGTACATGATGCTCCCGATACTCTCTTCATCGAAGAAGTTCCTGATAATCTTCGGCACATCCTCCATATAGGTCAGACCGAACATGCACCAGTCCGCGCCCGTGGCCCGGAACGTCTCTTCAATCTGCATGTAATCCTGGAGGCTCACCAGCGACTTGTCCACAAACGCGCATACGCAGGGCTTGTCGCTCCGAAGAATGATCTTTTCAAACATGCTGTCGCTGCGGGGGTGGACGATAAGTACTTCCACCTGTGTATCCTCCTGTTTTAACCGATCACGGCCTGATCGGATTGGATGTGCCGGCCCCGCCTGGAACTGATCCTGCTCTGATCAGGTCATCATCAAGGAAAGGGGTGTATTCCCGCTCGAAGGTGAGCACCCAGTTCCTGCTGCCTCCGCAGGCATTATTGGCCCGCTCGAAACGGTACTCGTAATCCCGCGATTGGAGTGTCGAAGTACGTCCAGACCTCCCAATCAGAGATGGGACCCTCGGTGAACTGGATGTCGTCAGGTTCCCCTCTGCTGTTCCTGATATTGTCCCGATCATCACGGGTTCCACCGCACCCGATGGCAACGAGTGTCAGGAGAATGATGAGCAGACCGAGTCTTCCGCCGACGGCGCCTCCGGTGTGATCATCAGCTGGTTTCATGCCCATACCTCTCATATCCAGATCTTCGAACCCGGACCTGTACGGGGACCGGATTGCGCAGTTTACGGAGTAGTGTCCCTGTTGGCAAGGTCATGACTGCAACCCGGCACACCACTTACTACTCTCCCTCATCGACAGATCGTCTGATCCTGACCTTGAGTACCTTT
>JALGVQ010000289.1 GCA_025774615.1 bacterium | reverse complement strand
TGAGTCACTCTGAAATACGCAGAAGAAACCATGTTGGTTGTGTCAAACTCGCTCTTGCCCACTGATTGTCACATCTCACCCCAGTTGCTATCCTCGCTCACGACCGACGATCCATCTTATCGAGGAAGAGTGTGTCATGAAGAACCTGAGATTCCTGTCGCTCTCCATTCTGTTCATCGCCCTCATAGTCCTTCCCGCCGGATTGCAGGCTCAGGGGACAATCGAGGATTATGAGCGGGCGGACGCACTTCGCGGAATGGTGAATGGATTAGCCGATCTCGACTGGATCGGGGACAGCGACCTTTTCTGGTACCGGAAAAGCGGCAGAGAGGGGAAGGAGTTCCTCCTGGTTGACGCCGACCGGCGACGACGGAGAGCGGCCTTCGATCACGCCCGGCTGGCAGAGATGCTGAACCGGGCAGCGGGGGAAGAGTATGAGGCTGACGCGCTCCCCTTCGACCGCATCGAATTCGTGGATGATGAACAGAAGCTCCGGTTCACGGTCGAGGGATGGTGGTGGACCTGCGACCTGGAGAGCTATGAGTGTCGGAAAGGGGAAGAGGTCCGACGGCGGGGCAGAGGAGAGTCACAGCAGACACAGGACGAGCCGAGAGCGGTAGTATCCCCCGACAGCACCCGGGAGGCATTCGTCAGGGACCACAATATCTGGGTCCGCCAGAGGGGCGAGAGGGAAGAATACCAGTTGAGCTTCGACGGTTCCGATGGGGAGTACTACTCCGATTCCATCATCTGGTCTCCCGACTCGCGGATGCTGGTGGGCAGTCTGACCCGACCGGGATTCGAACGGATCATCCACTATGTCGAGTCCTCTCCGGAGGATCAGGTCCAACCGAAGCATGTCACCAGGGTCTACACCAAACCGGGTGATGCCCTCACCGTGCGGAATCCCCGGTTGTTCAGGATCGATTCGAAGGAAGTCGTGACGCTGGATGACACCCTCTTCGAGAACCAGTACAACCTGGGACGTATCGCCTGGCGTGAGGATTCACGGTCTTTCACGTTCGAGTACAACCAGCGGGGACATCAGGTCTACCGGGTACTCGAGAGTGATGCCTCGACCGGAATTGTCAGGGCATTGATCGATGAACAGAGTGAGACCTTCATCGACTACAGCGGGAAGCGGTACCGGTACGATCTGGCAGATGGTGAGGAGATCATCTGGGCTTCCGAACGGGACGGCTGGAACCACCTCTACTTGTATAACGGGATGACAGGGGAAGTGAAGAACCAGATCACGAGTGGAGAGTGGGTAGTGCGCAGCGTCGTCGATGTCGATGAAGATTCCCGGGAGATCATCTTCCAGGCGAGCGGGCGGGAACCGGGTGATCCCTATCTCATCCACTACTACCGGATCGGCCTCGACGGATCGGGGCTGACCCGGCTCACCGATGGCGCGGGGAGTCATTCGGCGACATTCTCTGCCGACATGGAATTTTTTGTGGATACGTGGTCACGGGTGGATGCTCCTCCTGAATCAGTACTCCGGCGCGCTTCGGATGGCCGGAGCATCATGGATCTTGAAGAATCCGACATCACCGACCTGCTCGCCACCGGCTGGACGATGCCGGAAGTCTTCACCGCGAAGGGACGAGACGGCACAACCGATATCTGGGGCATCATCTGCCGTCCTGTCGGATTCGATGCCTCGAGGGGATATCCGGTCATCGAATACATCTATGCCGGCCCGCACAGCTCGCATGTACCGAAGACGTTCCGGTCCTACCATTCGATGCAGGCTCTGGCAGAACTCGGATTCATCGTCGTCCAGATGGACGGGATGGGCACTTCGAACCGGTCGAAGGCATTTCACGATATGTGCTGGCAGGACCTCGGGGACGCCGGGTTCCCTGATCGTATCCTCTGGCACCAGGCGGTTGCGGCCCGTTACCCCTGGTACGACATCGGGGATGGAGTCGGGATCTACGGGACCTCGGCGGGAGGGCAGAGTTCCACCGGCGCGGTACTCTTTCATCCTGAGTTCTATACCGTCGCGGTCTCCGCGTGCGGCTGTCACGACAATCGCATGGACAAGATATGGTGGAACGAGCAATGGATGGGCTGGCCGATCGGTCCCCACTACGAAGCCTCTTCAAATGTGGTAAACGCCCACCGCCTGCAGGGTCAGCTCTTCCTCATCGTGGGGGAGATGGACACGAACGTCGATCCGGCATCCACGATGCAGGTGGTGAATGCCCTGATCGAAGCTGACAAGGATTTCGACCTTCTCGTGATCCCCGGAGGTGGGCATACGAGTGGGGGGGAATACGGAGAGCGACGACGGAGGGATTTCTTCGTGAAGCACCTGCTTGGTGTGGATCCCCCCGACTGGAACGCAAAGTCTGGTGGAGGTTGATTCAGATAAAAATGAACCCCGCCGCCGGCTCCAGGCCGGCAGCGGGGTTCTGTGGAACGATAGGGATTTGCTTCTACCTTACCTGCTTACCTGCGGAACTGCTGACCACCTCCACCGCTGAGGCTTCCCAGGTTCCCACCGGCGATACCACTCTGACTCCGTCGGGCTCCGGCGATCTCCTCATGGGTCCAACCCGATCCGATCAGGCCCATGTAGAGGGCCTTCTTGGCCGTGTCGAGGTTGCTCTCATCGGTGATCGAGAGGACGAGGTTGTCAGCATCTCCCAGCAGTGTCTTTATCCGGTTCAGTTCAGCGATGCAGGCATCCACGTTATCCGGATCCATGGTCACGGCGAAGAGTACGCCGAGTTCGTTGATCCTGTCGACCTCGTCCGCCCCAATCTGGTAATCCCCAGAGACGATGAACGGTCTGGAAAGCCTCTCTATGAACCACCCGAATATGTCAGCCCGGGGATTCTGCAAATGGAGGACGATTTCCGCCTCCTCCATCCGTTCGAACCATGCTGCCGCTTCCCTGCTTTCCTCCTCTGAGATTTCCTCTGCGAACATGCTGCTATCAAAATCAAGCCGGCCGAAACCGAGGAACTCAGAAGCGGCGAACAACAGTTCGTCGTCCTGAAAGAGTGTAAAGTCATCGATGCCGCGGTAGACTGAACGGCCGCCGGCTGCTCCACCGCCGCCGTACATCCGCATCATCTGCTGCATCTGCGCGTTCCCTGTGGCCTGGGTCCGCGCGCGAGCGATCTGTGCCCGGGCACTGTCGAGGATCGCGGCAGTCATGGCTTCAGCACTGGGGAAATCAAGATCGATGACCTGATAGCGGTTCCCCTCGGCGCCGGGATTGAACGACTGC
>JALGVQ010000288.1 GCA_025774615.1 bacterium | reverse complement strand
CCGGTTGATGGCCGCATGGTCGGGCAGTACCCCGATGATCTCGGCGGTCACACCATCGATCGTGATGGTGCGCCCGATGATATCCATGTCTCCGCCGAAATGGTCCTGCCAGAACCCGTTCAGGATCATCGCGACGTCCGGTGCGCCCGTTATCTCGTCCTCAAGGGTGAAGGTGCGTCCCATCAGAGGAATGAGTCCCAGGGCGTCACTCAGGTCGTGGCTGACCCGAAGGGTCGCCAGTCTTCGTGCCCCTTCCTCGCTCATCATGTTCACCGACGGGGAGGTGTAGACGCCCATGCTCACGAAGGTGGTGTTCTGTTCGCGCCAGGCGATGAAGTCGGGCCAGCAGACAGAGACGTATTCCAGGTTCCACTGGGGCGCGGTCGTGTCCACATCGACCAGGCGATCGGCTTCTTCATACGGGAAGGGGCGCAGGAAGACGGCGTTGATCATACTGAACACGGCCGTGTTCCCGGCGATCCCCAAGGCCAGCATCACGACGATCAGCCCGCTGAAGAACGGCTGGCGGCTGAATGAACGGAACGCGAACCGGACATCACGCTGAAATGAATAGAACATCCACTTTCTCCCTCGTCTGCGTATCTCTGTCTTCTCGATCTTCTCGCATTCCTCTTCGACCCACTCCCGATCACCGAACTTCGCGGTCGCCACACTGAGCGCCTGCTCCCGGTCGTGACCGGCCGCCATCAGCTCACGGGTGCGCATCTCCAGGTAGAATCCGATCTCTTCCCGTACGTTCCGGTCAGCGCCGGAACGGAAATCGGTGATGTTGAAGGCCCGCCGGAAGAAGGATGGGAATCTCATGGGGATCAGCCCTCCGAGCTCTGCAGGACGCTGTGGACAGCCTTCGAGTACTCGGTCCATCGGGTCTTCTCGGACTTGAGCTGTTCCCGGCCGTCAGGTGTGAGCGCATAGAACCGCGCCCGGCGACCGGTATCGGTCTGACCCCATTTCGCAGAGAGGAGGCCTCTCCGTCCCAGACGATGCAGGGCGGGATAGAGGACACCCTCATCGATATCCAGGACGTCATCGCTCTGCAGACGCAGCCAGCGCCCGATCGCGTATCCGTGGAGCGGGCCGACGGCTACTGCTTTCAGGATCAGGATATCGAGTGTGCCGGTGAAGATATCGCTGCCGCTCATCTGTGATTCCTCTCTTCTGACGTGCCGCGATTGCGGCATATTACCTTTTCGGACTACACATAGCTGAACAAGGTATAAGTGTTACGAATGATATAACATATTTGTTTTGAAAAACTCCAAATAATTGGTTGCTGGCCGGAATCTCAGTTCGGGTCGACTGAGATTCGGCTTGAGATTGTACCCCATTTGTGCTACAGTGCTGCCGAATGGAGGATACAGTCATGACCAAGTCGGCAACGGTGCGGGCCCGGATCGAGCCCGATCTGAAGGAGAAGGCAGAAAGCATATTCGAGCGGCTCGGATTGTCCACAACCCAGGCGATCACTCTCTTTTACCGGCAGGTGGACGTACATAACGGCCTGCCGTTCGATATTGTGATCCCCAATGAGACTACCTGGAAAACCTTCGAGGACACTGATGCTGACCGTAACCTGATCGTTTGTGAAGATGTGAAGGATATGTTCGACCAGCTGGGTATCTGATGTTAAGACTGGTCTATACTACTCAGTTCAAGAAAGATATCAGGCGCACGGAGAAGCGGGACAAGAACCTCCAGAAACTGAGGCTTGTCATCGAGATTCTGGCTGCGGGGGAACGACTCGATCCGATCCATCGTGACCATAAACTGCTGGGGAAACTCCAGGGTCGTCGGGAATGTCACATCGAATCTGATTGGCTCCTGATCTATAAGCTCGATGAGGAGCAGATCATTTTCGAACGGACGGGAACCCATTCCGATCTGTTCCGCTGAAGTCCTGCTGCGGACCGGCAGGCCGACAACGAAAGAGGCGGGTTCTGATTCAACGAATGGTCAGTCGGGCCGTGACCGGGAAATGATCTGACGGGTATCGGCCATCGCGGGAGGTCCTGATGATCTCCGCTTCGAGCACACTCCACCATTCATCTACCAGTATGTAATCGATCTTCCCACGGCTGTCACTGCTCCCGAAACCGTTGAATGTGCCCATTTCCTCCTCCTCGGGGTGCAGTGCGCGCAAGGAGTCGATCAACATCGGTGGGGGAGGTGAAGATTCGGTCCTGAGCGAGGCACGGGGACTCTCTCCCTTGAGGTACCGGATTGCCCGGTTCCCTTCTGCAGCATTGAAGTCACCGGTCACTATCACCGGAACGGGCTCCTGACGGTCGTGGATCCTTCGGGCGAGCAGTTCGACGCTCCGCTCACGTGACATCTGGGACTGGTGGTCGAGGTGGAGGTTGAAGAGGTAGAAGGTGTCGTTACTCTCCCGGTCACGGAACCTGACCCAGCTGCAGATACGGGGGATGGTGTTGCCCCAGTGCATCGAACCCGGGATTTCGGGGGTTTCGGAGAACCAGAAGGTCCCGGAATCGAGCACCGAGAACCGGTCGAGTCGATAGAGTATCGCCGAGTATTCACCCGCGGAGAGGCCATCATTCCGGCCGACACCGACCTCGCCGTAACCGGGCAGCCCTTCCTTTATATAGTCGAGCTGGAACCGGAGCCCCTCCTGGGTGCCGACGAGGTCGGGTGACTCCTGCCGGATGACCTCGACCAGGAACTCCTTCCGATTATCCCATGAGTTCTCACCATCACCGGCGGTCCCATAACGGATGTTGAAGCTCATCACGACGATGGAGGAAGGATCTGTTCCGGTCAGTCCGACACCGGAGGCAGACCCGGCCCACACTGAAAGGAAAAGAACGAAGAGTAATGTGAGTATCGACACGGTCACTTTTCTCATCATCTGTCTTCCATGTTGGTTCTGTCAGGCACAGTGATCACCAGAAGATCACGTAGAGGACGACCGTGGCGAACACGATCGCTGAGCCCCACACCTTCACGCCCGGGCTCGA
>JALGVQ010000287.1 GCA_025774615.1 bacterium | reverse complement strand
CCGGCTGGAGGTCCCCGATGGGATTATTGATCAAGAAATTATCAGGACGATTCCGTATGTATGGAACCGTCACCAGTAGCGCCCTGATCCTTGCAGGTGTGCTTGCAGGAATTTGCCTGCTTGTCAGCTGTGATTCCCTCAACACAGAAAAGAGGGTAGCGATACTCCTGAGCTTCGAAGGTATGGTGTATGCCGCAGATGACAGTTCAGGGATCGGGACAGCTATAATCGATTTGCAACAATGGCAGTTCGGCGTTCAATTCCTTGCGGTCCAACGGTCGATGACCGATTACCGGGGTCAGTACAGACTCGAATATCTTCACCGGTATTATCCCTCAAATGGTCCCAGGATAAGTGACCTGATACTGACGGCAAACAATATGGGGTATTTCCAGGGAAGGGCAGGAATGTATCCCGAGCCCTCTCTGCAATTCACCGAAGAGACCCAGGTTTACGATTTCTATCTCACACGATATCCGTGATCCTCAGTACTTTCAGGACCTCGGTTTTATTACACAATTCACCAGTTCGAATCTGATACCTCTAACGGTTATCCATTGGTAGAGTAGCACAATAATGCTATATTCATGCCATACCATTCCCCCCGGAGGTTACCAATGGTGAAGCAGATAAAACTCCGTCAGGCAGGGGGCTCAGTGAGTGCCACCCTTCCGAAAGAAATGGTCAGTAGACTCCATCTCCAGACAGGTGACAGTGTCTACGTGGTGGAGACAGAAACTGGATTATTGATTACTCCCTTTGATCCGGCATTCGGGCAGGCGCTGGCTGTGTATGAGCGTGGCAGTAAAACGTATCGGAATGCACTTCGTGAACTGGCAGGTAATGAGGGAGAATCGTGAAGGAACCGGTCTGGCTCACAAGACAGCTGATCGAGTTCATCCACTTCGAACAGATTATGGAGCACGGAGGAAGTCATGGTATCAGGTCGGAGTACACGCTGGAATCCGCTCTGACGCGGCCAATGAATAAATACTCTTATACCGATGCCCCAGATCTTGCACTCCTGGCAGCTGCCTATGGTTATGGCCTTATTCAGGGGCATCCCTTTATAGATGGGAACAAACGGACTGGTTTCATGGCCATGTTCACCTTCCTCGGGCTTAATGGATTTACCATCGAGAGTGCGGAGGCAGAAGTGGTTGAGATGATCCTTGATCTGGCCCAGGGCTCCATCAGCGAAGAGGAGGTGGCAGACTGGCTGCGAACTCGATCAGGTCCAATATCTGAATGATGTATTTCGATACAGGGTCAGCGAGCCTCAGTACCTTCAGGACTTCAGCTTCACAATCCAAGGTCGTTGAGGATTATATGCGCTCCCGTTACTATTGCTGCATAGGGTTTTTAACAGCGAAATGAGTATCTGGCTTGAAACGAAATCTGTGGACTCTACCATTAATTGCGCTATTAACTGCATCGTCTCCCATCCAGGAGCCGACAATCCTCAATTCTACCAGTCCACTCTATCCGCGATCTCAGGATGTGATGGAAGTAGAGGAAACGCACAGATACGGCGTAGTTGAACCTGCTGACAGTTCTGAAGCGTGGTGGCGGATATATGACCTGTCTCCCGGTCCAAATGGTGGGGTGCTGGTCTGTGATATAGGGAACCATCGCGTGGATCTGGTAGTCCGTGTCATTGTCACCTTTGGCGCAGGTCAAGGTGCGGGACCCGGTGAGCTATCCGGACCAAACTCAGCGGCATTCGACGGGAACTCAACTGTATATGTCTCCGAGTATGACAATGTCCGGGTCTCGGTTTTCGAAGCGTCAGGTAGATTCATCCGCATAATTCGAACCGGTCATGTACCGGGCATGATAGCCGCAGGTAATAACAATGACCTCTGGGTAGGAAGAAGCTGGAATGCAACAGTAGATGCTGTCGACAGGGTTGATCCTTACACGGGTGAAATCATCGCCTCATTGGGCGGGCGATACAGGGATGAAGCCTGGTTTCGCAAAATCTCATACAGATCATTTCTGGCCAGCTCTGTGGATGGGATACTGGCCAGCACTTTTTATCCCTATGAGTTGATTGAGTATGATGGTGACGCCAAAATAAGAAGGATCATCTCCCGGGAAGTTGACTGGCTGACCCCTCCTGAACCGCTTCCTGAAATACCAGAAGCGATGGACTTGAGAGGCGGAATGGTACGTCAGATCGGGGTCTTTCCAGATGGATCCATTGCAGCTCTGCTGGTTCGAAAACACTGGCAGGGAAATGACTTAACGTCTGAGTTTTTCCTGGATGTCTTTACTCGCGAGGGAGAATGGCTCACTACAGCACCAGTAAGTACTTTCGGTAAGAACCTCCATATTCAGATAATGACAATCGCTTCAGATGGCGCTCTGTGGTTGTGCTACTACACTGATGAAGGAACGCCCTTTATTGTGCGCTATCGTGTGAATTGGAGATAATGTGTCAGTAATGCAGTCGGAACCTGAAAGGATCATATAGAAAACACGTACATTGAATAGGATTTGCGGAGGTTATCCCCATGAACTACGACTTCAAATTCGCAACCCATCTTGTTCTGCTGATTTTCACACTGGTGTTTGCTTTTAACGGCGTCGTTTTCATCAAGACACAGAGCGTTCGCCTTTCACGGGAACGGAAGAAGTACCTTGAAGGTCCAAAGGCGGTTGTATTGGGAGTATGCCTTCTCATAGCCAGCCTGGCGTGCTTTACCGTGTTTCTGATTCTGATCGGACTCTTCGGCTGACTGGGATATCAAAGGGCGATTCCGATCAGCCCCCTGAACCGGGCTTGTTCTCCTCGACCGGCCACTTTGCGAAAGCGACGTAAAAGGGAAAGATGATATTCGCAAGAGGCACGAGCATCAGCAGTGAGAGGGGGCCGGGCAATCCCACTCTGTCACAGATCTTCCAGAAGGGGATGATGGTGAGCAGGGCGCCTGCCAATACGAACATCATGATCAGAGCGAAAATTCCGAATCCGAACATTCCTGGGATTTCCAT
>JALGVQ010000286.1 GCA_025774615.1 bacterium | reverse complement strand
GGTGAATTACGCCACTGAGAAGGATGCCGGGCAGTTCATCGTGGGTACCGAGATGGGGATCATCTACCGGATGGAGAAGGAGAATCCCGGGAAGGCATTCATCCCGGTCTCCGATAAAGCGGTCTGTCAGTACATGAAACGGATCACCCTGCCCAGAGTACTCAGCGCGCTCGAGAATCTGGAATATCACATAACCGTCGATCCCGAAACCGCCGCAGCAGCCAGAATGGCGGTGGATCGGATGATCGCGATCACCTGAATTGAATGAGGTTTACAGCAGGGCTGGTGACACCTTATTTATCTGACTGCCTGAAAAACGTGCGCCCGTAGCTCAATTGGATAGAGCGTCTGACTACGGATCAGAAGGCTAGGGGTTCGACTCCTCTCGGGCGTACCATGTAATGTGAAGGCCCCCAACGGATTGAGTCGTCGGTTGGGGGCTTTCTGCATGTTCCGGATGGTGTCATCCGGATAGTGTCACCGGGATGGAGGGGGTGGATGCTCCTTCCACCAGGCCAGAATGATGTCCTCGATATCACTCATGGTAAAATTGTAGCGTCTGCGTAATTGTCCAAGCTGGTCCTGACCTGCCCGCCGTTCTGTAATACCCAGTTCCCTCAGAATGTGTTCCTCTGGCACGTCGTAACGTTCCGCGACCTGCTGGAGGGTCATCGATCCCCGGATATCCAGTGTGTGCTCCCGCTCTGTATGCGTTTCTGCCGGGGCCTCACTCTGAGGCAGAGGATCCACCTCCTGTCTGCGTGGGGTTGTCCTGCCGATGTGCATCGTATCGACTGCAGCGCCCCATGCAGGCTCGCTCAGCGCGGACTCCTCGCTTGAAAATCTCCTCATCGGCTCCTGCTCCATCAACTGGGGCCGCGCGACGAGGGGAAATCCCACCATGACGATCGATGCGATTATGAATGTCCAGGTGAGGACGGCGCGGGTGGATCTGACAGGCACGAAGCGCCGGTAGAGGGTAACGATCATCGACCAGTGCAGGATGATATGGAGCAGCAGAAGGGTCAACAGGACGAGGGAGACGATGAAGTGAATTGTTGCCCACTGGTGCCGGTCGAGACCAAGAAAAGCCAGATCGACCTGCATGTCGTATTTGAGTCGGGCATCACGCCCAGGTAGAAGGACGTATTTCAGGAGAAGACCGATACCGGCCAGTGCCATCATGGAGAGGAACATCGAGGCGTCGATCACATAGTTCCAGTGCCACCGTTTCATGACCAGGGAGTCCTTTCCGGGGTGCAGTGACCAGCCAGAATGCAAACCATTTTAGCCATCCAGCCCGTAGGTCTTCATCTTTCGCCACAAGGTGGACCGGTGAAAACCGAGTTCTTTCGCAGCACGGGTGCGATTGCCCTGATTCCGCTGGAGGGTTTCGACGATTACCTCCTTCTCATGCTTCTTGCCCGGTGTAACGCCATTCACCATGTCGCTTCCCTTGATGATGGTCACCGGGAGATGTCTTGGCATGATCTCTTCGTCGTGACACATGACAAACGCATGCTCCACGGCATTCTCCAGTTCCCGGACATTTCCCGGGAAGGCATACTTCCGCAGAGTGGCGATCGACTCAGGTGAAAACCGTTCGATCGGTTTGCCGGTCTTGCGCTGGAATCTCCGAAGAAAATGGTCAGCCAGGATCGGGATATCATTGGGTCGGTCCCGCAGAGGCGGGATCTGCAGCTCGACGACGTTGATCCTGAAGTAGAGATCTTCACGAAAGGTTCCCTGTTCGATACATTTTCTGAGATCAGCGTTGGTGGCGGCAAGGATGCGGGCATCGGTATGCATCGGTTTCGTCGATCCGAGAGGCTGATACTCACCGTTGTTCAGAACCCGGAGGAGTTTCACCTGAATCGAGACATCCATCTCGCTGATCTCATCGAGGAGCAGTGTGCCCCCGTTTGCGAGGCAGAACTGCCCGGGTTTGTCACGCTTCGCGTCGGTGAACGCACCCTTCACGAAACCGAACAGTTCCGATTCCAGCAGTGATGCCGGCAAGGCCGCGCAGTTCAGCTTGATATACGGACCGTACTTGCGAGGGCTGAGGTTGTGGATCACCTGGGCGATGAGTTCTTTGCCCGATCCACTCGGCCCCTCAATGAGCACACTGCATTCTGATTTGGCGACATCGGGCAGAAGCTGTACCAGCTGCTGCATCTCCCGGTTCACACTGACGATGTCATCTAAGGCCCGCCGTTCATCGAGGCGCCTTTCAAGGTGTTCGATGTCCGAGAGGTCCCGAAAGAACTCCACGGCGCCGATTACCTTGCCCTTTTCATCTTTCAACTGGGCCGTGGTGACGCTGATGGGGAGCTCGTGCCCCTGACGGGTGATGATGTTCACCCGGGCGTTCTCCACCGGGTCATGGTACTGGAGAGTGTCCTTGAGGGCGCATCTCGTGTGGCAGACTTCAGTGCGGAAGATGTCGAAGCAGTGCTTTCCGACAGCCTCGCTGGCCTTGAAACCGGTGAGTTCCTCCGCTGCCCGGTTGAACGAGGTGATGATACGGTTCTCGTTCACGGTGAATACACCATCACTGATGCTCTGAAAGATAAGTTCGCTTACATCTTCCATGGCGGTCCTGCTCCTGCCGTGACCCGGGAGGAAACGGGGGGCATCAGTTAACTTGTAACAAGTTCGATAGTTGTCCAACTACCTTCGGGAATCCCGAGATTGTCGATTATTAACGCTGCCTGGCTGTTCAGGTGATATTGCTCAGGGGTGTCATGTCCGACAAGGACAACAGGGGCGACGAAGCTGTAGGCGAACTCTTCGATCGGTCTCCCGGCAAAGGTCGTATTCGCGCCGGTATATCCGAGCACCAGGATCTGGAACTCCCGAACCAGAAGACAACGGTGCAATTCGGTCCATTCGTTGTCTCCACAGAGCCTGAAGCCCACTTCGAGATAATCCCCTGCGCGCTTGTCGTAGTACATTCTCAACTCACGTTCCCGCTCAACGACCAGTTTTGCCAGTTCTTCCCGCGACAGGTTCCCGGGCGTTTCATCGGT
>JALGVQ010000084.1 GCA_025774615.1 bacterium | reverse complement strand
CCGCTTCCTCACCAGACCGAATTCCTCCACCGAGAGCGGAGCGGCGTTGATGTTGAGACGACGGATCGATCCCCGGTCTGTTTTGATCCTGTAAATCGATCTGACCGTTTCAGCGATGAACTCGGCATCGTACGACGGATGTTCACCGAAGACGATAATCAGGCGCTTGTGACCGGTGTTCTCAAGGCTGATGACCTGTCTGGCGATCTCGTCGGGCTGCAGGGTACGCCGGTGCATCTCATCGTTGTCCCGGCGAAAGCCGCAGTAGAGGCAGTTGTTGACACATCTGTTTCCGATGTAGAGCGGCGCGAAGATCACGATCCGGTTTCCGTAGACATCCTGCTTCAGGCGTCGTGCGGCGGTGAACAGTTCCTCGACCTGCTCCGGTGCGGTCGCACCGATGAGGACAGCACTCTCTTCAGGAGTGAGCGGCTGCCGGTCGAGACTCTTGTCGATCACATCCCGGAACCGCCCGGTATCCGTGCCGGCGCTCTCTTCCAGCAGTTGGGTGAGCCCGGCGTCATCGATGAAATCCACCGCCCCCCTGGAGAGCTTCCGCTCGGTCTCCGATCTGCCTGATCTCGCTGTCATCGGTCCACTCCTGCCGGAACGGCAGGTGTATTCCTGTTACGCTTCAGGTAGTGCACTGATCTTCCGCTGTCGGTGCTGATGGTCCGGCCCATCCGGTGGATCGCGTTCTGCAACTCAGTCAGGCGCTCTGTCGTGAATGGGATCCGCGAGGGGTAGATATCGTACAATCGACGGTACTCTGCCGGAGTACGGTCAGGCATGATAACGTTCGCACCGCACGCCAGTCCCATCTCCAGCTCCTCGTGCTGACTGATCGTCAACAGTGCCGTCGTAGCAGGGATATTGGCCTCCGGGCAGATCATCCTCGTCAGCGCGAGTGTCTTCAGTGTCGTCACCTGGTCGTTTGGAACCTGATCGGTCCGGGCTCGCGGAGCGGCGGGCAACGAGGTGGCCGGATGAGGAATATAGGGGCCGATCCCGATCATGTCCGGTTCGAGATCGCCGATGAACAGCAGGTCATCTGCCAGCATCTCATACGTCTGACCGGGGATCCCGATCATGATCCCGGTCCCTACCTCATAATCGAGCGCCCGCAGGGTCTTCAGCACCTCCATCCGCGAGAGCCATGCGTTCCTGCGGCCTGGCTGCATCGACTCATACAGCTCCCGGTTCGAACTCTCGATCTTCAGCAGGTAGCGCTCTGCCCCGGCTGCTCGCCACTTCGTGAGTTCCTCCTCCTGCCGTTCACCCAGGCTGAGAGTGACCGCCAGGTCGGTTTCCTGCCTGATCCGGGCAATCAGTCCTGTCACCCAGCCCGTGGTGATCCGCTGATCCTCACCCGACTGCAGGACTGCGGTCATCAACCCCCACTGCCTGAACGTGCGGGTGCATTCCACGATCTCATTGGAAGTCATCAGGTAGCGACGCAGAACCCGGTTGTCAGCGTTGATCCCGCAATAGGTGCAGCGTCGAATACACCAGTTCGAGAAGTTGATGATACCCCGCAGATGGACCGAGTCTCCCACCTGCGCTCTCCGAACCTGGTCGGCAGATAACCACAGTGATTCGAGCCGGGAAGGATCGGTCTCCCTGAGCCAGCTGATGATTTCACTGCGATGCATCACGTTCCGGTTTCTCGCGCAGAGAGGATGATCCCGACCCGGAGTCCGTACCCGGTCAGACCATCATCCTGGTGCGAACAGTATAACTGGTATGTAGCAACTCGTGGCTCCTGCTCCCCAGAGGGCCTTCGGTCAGGAAATCCCGGTAGAGTTGTACGATCGCCGGATTCTCAAAGGACTTCCTTACCGAAGAATGTTCATCCTCTTCATAGATGCCCCGGGCTCTCGCCTCCAGGATCGCCCGGTTGGTCGGGATGGGCTGACCACCCCCTCCCAGACATCCGCCGGAACAGGCCATGAACTCGATGAAATGGCAATCGGCGAACTCACCTCCGCGACGGATATTCTCCAGGACCCGCTTGGCATTGGCCGTTCCGTGAGCCACCGCTACCTTGAGCGTTTTACCGGCCAGCCAGTCGAGGTCGGGTATGACCTCCTTCAGAAGGTCGGGCACCCCGGCTGTCCCGGGGATTTCCAATTCGGCGTACTTGATCCCCTCGAATCCGCGCACCGGCATGATCCGCAGATGATCGAAGAGGTTTTCGACCGACTCACCTGTTACCAGCTCGTATACGGTCCTGATCGCCGATTCCATCACCCCGCCGGTGGCGCCGAAGATGACACCCGATCCCGTGGCCTTGCCGAATGGGTCATCGAAATCCGATTCGGGCATGTCGGGCAGATTCACACCAACTTCCATGATCATCTGCGCCATCTCTCGCGTTGTCAGCACGTAGTCGACATCCTTGAATCCCGAATCATGGAATTCAGGTCGATTGCATTCATACTTCTTCGCGGTGCAGGGCATCAGCGAGACGGTGACGATATCGAACGGATCGATGTCGTTCAGTTCGGCATAATACGTCTTGATCACTGCCCCGAACATCTGCTGCGGGCTCTTTGCCGACGAAAGGTGCGGGATCATCTCCGGATAGAAGTACTCGAGGAACTTGACCCATCCCGGAGAGCATGTGGTGAAGAGAGGCAGGGCCACTTCCTTCTCCTCCACCACCGCCTGGTAGAGCCGCTGCAGCAGTTCGGCCCCCTCCTCCATGATGGTCAGGTCGGCCGCGAAATTCGTATCGAACACGCGGTCGAAACCACAGTGCCTGATCGCGGTATTGAGCTGAAGGGTTACCGGTGTCCCCGGCTCGAGTCCGAAGCATTCTCCGATCGCCGCCCGTGGTGCCGGGGCCGTCTGGATCACTACATGCTTTTCGGGATCATCGATCGCAGCCCAGACATCGTCACTCATATCTTTCGAATGGAGCGCTCCGGTTGGGCAGTGGTTGATACACTGCCCGCAGTTGATGCATACCGCTTCCCACATGGGACGGTCCAGAAAGGTAGTGACCTTCGTCTCGTACCCCCGGTTGAATATGTTGTAGGCACCCACCTCCTGCAGATCGATGCACGCCCTCACACAGCGGCGACAGAGGATGCATTTATCCATGTCACGGACCAGCGACGGGCTGGAATCGTCCCTGCCGTACCGCTCTTCGGTCCGGTGACCGAAGCGATAGAAATCGACCCCGTAGGTGGAGGCCAGTTTCTGCAGTTCGCAGTGACCGTTCCGGCAACAGGCGTAACATTCTCCAACGTGCTCCGACAGCATCAGTTCGAGGATGTGCCGCCGGGCCTGGCGTATTTTCTGCGTGTGCGTCCGGATGTCGATCGGTGAGGTGATCGGATAGGAGCAGGAAGCGTGAAGCGTCCGCTCTCCGTCGACCTCAACGACACAGATACGGCAGACACCCGCTATGCACAGGTTGTCATGCTGGCACAGTGTCGGGATCGTCACGCCGACCGTCTTGGCCGCGTCCAGAATCGTCGTCCCGAACGGCACTTCGATTTCGATGCCGTCTATGGTCGCCTTGACAATGGATCGCAGAGTGGCGTCATCGGTGTGCCGCCGGTAGTCACTGATCGTCTCGCTGCGTGGTGCGCGACCCTGATCAGGGTCTGTCTGGCTGTCGTGAGACATTGTATTCTCTCAATCAGACCCTGGAATGCGGCCAAGGATCTCATCGGTGAAGGCGCCGGCGATCGTCCTGAAGGCATTGCCACCCGCTTGACCCAGTCCGCATTTCGAGGCCAGACGCATGGTGTCGCCGAGTTTGATCAGTTCGTTCAGGTAGGCTGAGGAACAGCGCCCCTCTTCGAGCATCGTGATACACTCCCGGATCTTCACGTTCCCGATCCGGCAGGGGGTGCACTGGCCACACGACTCATCAACAAAGAAGTCTGAAAAATTCCTGGCGACCTCCAGCATGTCTGTCTCTGGTCCGAAGACGATGATCGATCCTCCGGTCGACAGGTCCTCGAAGCCCAGTGTTCTGTCGAAATGATCCCGTGAGACGCAGCGGCCGGCTGCTCCGCCGATCTGCACCGCCTTGGCGTCCTCAGCCCCCACTTCCTTCAGCAGGTCATGGATAGATGTTCCGAACGGGAGCTCGTATATCCCCGGTCGCTCACATTCGCCCGAGATGCTGAACAGTTTTGTTCCTTTCGAGGTGTCGGTGCCATGCTGGCTGAACCACTCCGGTCCTTTGACGACGATGAGCGTTGCATCGAGGAAGGTCTCGACATTGTTGACGATCGTGGGGTGCCCGAAGAAGCCTGTATCCACCGGGAAGGGGGGACGGTTGCGCGGTTCGCCGCGTTCTCCCTCCAGTGACTGTATCAGCGCTGTCTCCTCACCGCAGACGTAACTGCCGGCTCCCATGCGGATATCGATATCGAAGGTAAAACCCTCCTTCCCGAGGATCTTATCTCCGAGCAGTCCCGACTCTCTTCGCCTGGTGATCGCAGCAAGCAGTGTGTCTCTCAGATAGAGATATTCGATACGCAGATAGATGTACCCCTGACTGGCACCGATGGTATAAGCAGCAATGGTCATGCCGTCGAGTACCGCCTCGAAATGTTCTGTCAGCAGATAGCGGTCCTTGAAGGTGCCCGGTTCACCCTCATCGGCGTTGCATACCACGTATTTCTGCTCGTCTGGATCCTGTGCCGCAAGCTGCCATTTGAATGCGGTCGGGAATCCTGCTCCCCCCCGTCCTCTCAGCTGTGAGGCCTCGATGATCGCGATGATCTCCTCTGGATGCTGCTCGAGAGCAGCCCTGAGACCTTCACCCGGTTCGGTCCCATTATCGAGTATCGGTCCGCGCCGGCAAACGTTTGAGGGAATGAAACAGGGGAAATCCGACCTGACGAAATTCCGTCGTGCTTCTATGAGAATCTGGTGAACCATGTCCGGTGTAACTCCGGCGAATAACCGTTCATTAACCAGCATCGCCGGACCCTGATCGCACAGACCGAGGCAATTGGTATACTTCAGGGTGAACATCCCATCCCTGGTGGTCTCGCCGAACTTGATACCCAACTCATTCTCAAGCTGGCGGGCAACGTTATCCTTGGCCACCATGTCACATGAGATGGTCTGACAGAGACGGATGACGTATTTACCGAGTTTCTCCCTGGTCTCGAAGAAACTGTAAAAACTCACCACCCCTTCGACTTCGGCCGGGTGGATGTCAAATGCGTGTGCAATCGACTGGAGGACTCGATCGGGGATATATCGGTACCTCTCCTGCATGACATGCAGGATGGGCAATAGTGCAGAACGGTCAGAGCCGAATTCCTGCTTCAGCTCCTCTATCTCCTGGGCTATCTGCTGCCTGTACACTACCTGCATCGTGGCCCCCGATGGTCGCTGCTGTTCGACCTATCTCAGATGAAGAATCATCGCCATCTCTGCCTGGACCGCAGATTAATGTCAGATCTATTTCAAAGCACCCTTCGGTCTGTGTGGTGATCAGACCTCCGTGTTCATGGAAAAGATATGGTGCAAAAAGTAACTCAACCATACTAATACATATTCAACTGGAATATTGAATGGCCACGCCCCCCAATAAGATATTTCACCGGGAGCGCGTCGCAGCATAAACGTAATAGAGTGGTATGAAAGTCAACCTCTGCTCAGGTA
Organism: bacterium; assembly: GCA_025774615.1. Classification (GTDB taxonomy): domain Bacteria; phylum Blakebacterota; class Blakebacteria; order Blakebacterales; family Blakebacteraceae; genus Blakebacterum. Next base: position 6,781 of record JALGVQ010000084.1, on the reverse strand, counting down.
GCTCTGCATATGGACCTGAAGAGAACACCATTCCGCCCGCACAGTTCTGATAGGTTTCCAGGAGCAGGTGCATACTGCGGAGTCGTCCCGCGGGGCCGCTCTTTACCTCTACACCAAAGATGGAATCTTGCACGACCGCCAGGTAATCAACCTCTGCCGAACTCCCCCTGGCTTCCCTCGCCCAGTAATATAGGTCCGAGCCTTGTGATACCACCATTTCCTGGCCGACGAACTGCTCAGCCATCGCACCACGGTAGATGTCCAGCAGATCATCTTCCGCAATGGCTGTATCGATTCTCATACCACTCAGGTGCTGCCAGATGCCTACGTCCACCATGATCGCCTTGAACTTCCGATCTGAGATTGATGCTCCCAGGGGAAGCCCGGACGGTGATGCCGAGGGAACCCGCTTGATTATCTGTGCCTTGTCGAGCAGATTCACCGCCCGTTTAACCGTTGTATGCGCCCAGGCATCGGTAAGACGTGAGTATTTCACCTGATGGCCGAGATTCCTCGCCAGACTACGGAAGACCGTGTCGATACAGTCCGGATCCGATCGTCTGGAATATTTTGGAAAATCCAGTCTGTATGCCTCACAGAGATCACCGATAACCTGTGATACATGCTGAATGGATTCCGTTTCGAGGTATCTGGCTACTACCTCAGGCATACCTCCAATGAAGCAATATTTCTTCAATTCGCTCATCAGGAGATGATGCACGGAGGCCGAAACTGCAGCCGGCACCCCCAGTACGATATCTGCCAGCTTATCCTGACCGATGGCCCAGAGGAATTCTGCAAAAATCATCGGATGCATATCGAGGAACTGGATACGCCCAACCGGGAACGGGATATCGGTAATCGCAAATTCGAGCAACGAACCGGCTGCGATTACATGCAGGTCCGGCAATTCCTCATGGAGATACCGAAGAGCCATGATTGCCCGCGGACAGCTTTGAATCTCATCAAGAAAGAGAAGCGACTCCCCGGATATAATCGACTGATTGGTGAGCACCTCGAGTTCAGCACAGATCCTCTTTGCATCCAGATCTCCTTCAAAAACCCGGTGCCATTCACGGTTACGCTCAAGATCTATCTTCACCAGGTAGTTGAAATGCTCGTGTCCGAATTCTTCAATCGACCAGGTTTTTCCGACCTGTCTCGCTCCCCTGACAAGAAGAGGTTTGCGGTGAAGTGAAACCTTCCACTCGATCAATGATTGCTCAATCATCCGTTTCAAGATTATTTCCTCCCCACCGCAAACAACATCAATCTGATTATACGGGGTTATTATTGTAGTTAATCGCTCATATATCAAGGCTATAATTCTTATTTAACGCACAATAATCAAGGCTAGTTATCGAGTATGACACATTTCTGGCACACGACCCCATCCCTGACTCTGTGCATACAGAGTCAGGGAAAGTACCGCAGATTCTCTGGTATCTGACTCTGGCAGGCAGTGCTATCGGGACACGGCTGACGAGATACTACCGCACAGGTACGGGTCTGAATCGTATCAGAGCCGAAGCTCCTCCTTCGGTAGAGCCAATGGCGTAGATGTAGTCACCAATCATCTTCTGGGCCCGAGGTTCATAGGGGAGGATCATCCGGCCCCGGTATTGCCCGGTAGCACTGAAAACATCTGTTGGCCATGTTCCCTCTTCATAGCTGTGCCTAAAGGTTCTACCTGCTCCTCCACGTGGCCAGACGATGCGCTGTGCCCAGATCTCTCCCCCAGGTCCCTCGGCCAGATGCATTATCGATACTCTCTCCTGGAACCACTCGAAGCCCTTTCTGGCGTTATCCACGAATTCCTTATTCGGACTATCAAAGTCCATCTGTGAGAATGAATCGGGTTCATGCTCCCACTTGAAACGGAGCAATTCCTTACCAGAAACTGGATCCAGTTCCCGAATCCAGTCATCCTCATAGCTGGATATGTACATATTCCCATTCCGCGTAAGGAGAATGTCGTCCCACGGAAAGACACCCGCTCCCTCAAGGAACCAACCTGTCTCGAATGGCATTTCCGAGTGTTCTACGATCCTGACGGTATCTGCCTCAGTGGCTTCCCAACTCGATGTCAGAAGGGTTGTGACCCACTGGCGCAGCTCCTGGCGCGGACTCCGGACCGTCAGGGTCATTCCATAGATGCGTTCTCCCGACAACTTGATAATCCGGGGAGCCCTGCCCCGCCTGAGCGGATGATCCTCACCCATGGTCTCCACCGACAACATCTCGCCGCTGATATTCCACGTCTGAATCCGGGTGGGCCATCCGCTCCAGATCTCGAATCGTTCCTGCCCGGCATCCCTGAAAACACCCCTTCCCGCTGCATAGGATGGCAGATCGGTTGGTCCCCGGCCGGCCTGTCCGAACTCCCTGATGAATCTGCCAGCAGGATCGTACACCCGGAGTTGAACGGGATTGCTGTCAAGAATGACCATCGATCCATCCTCGAGGACAGTGAAATCCCTCGGACCCCTGATCATGAACTCTTCATCACCGTATTCCACGCCGATGATGAGGTCCTCCTCGAGACGCCAGGGTGACGGCAGGGGTCGGCGTGCTCTCGAAACCACCTCCTGAACTCCGTCTGCCCCTTGCTGTACCTGTGGAGAAGGCATCAGATCTGACCCGGCAGTGAGGAGAGCAAGGCTCATACAGCAAATGGTTCCAACCGCGAGGATCCGCAAGAATCTCATCGTCGACCTCCAATACCATTGAATTATGCAACGGAATTCTAGTTGAGAGAGTCTTCAATGGAAAAGCAGATATGAAACACCAGCCTCCGACCGGATGGTAAAAATGGCGGCAATGAGATTGACTTCACCGGACATACACTTGAAAGTAGTCGGATAGCGCCAATGATTGATGATATCTGTAATGTACATTTCCAGTCAGTCTTGAGGAGATGATCTGGTCATGAACTCCATTGAAATTACAACCTCTATCCTGGTCGTTTTCGGAGCAGTGGTAATGCTGTTCGCCCTGCTGGGCACCAAGAAGGTCCTGACGCTGATAAAGGGAAGTCGGTATATCCCCAGCTGGCGCAGATTATCTTTTCTCATGGCTGGATTCCTGGTGGGTTATATCGGTGTTCTTCTGCTGGTGCTATCGGGAAGAATCGAGTCTCTGCTGGTGTTGACCGGAGTGATTTTCTTTTTTGGTGCTTTATTTGTCTTCCTGGTGGTCAGGATCAGTCAGGTGACAATCAATGATCTTCTGACAACACGAGTCTCCATGGAGGCCGCAGCGGCTGCTAATGTCGCCAAGAGCCAGTTTCTGGCCAATATGAGTCATGAGATTCGCACTCCGATGAACGGTGTCATCGGGATGCTGGAGCTCCTGCTTGACACAGAGCTGGACAAGGCTCAACGGGACTTTGCGGAGACGGCAAAGAGTTCGGCGAACACTCTGTTAAGTCTGATCAATGATATTCTCGATTTCTCGAAGATCGAGTCAGACAAGATAGAACTCGAGGTCATTGAATTCGATCTTCGCACATTGGTGTCGGAAGTTGCAGAGTTGTTCGCTCCTCTTGCCGAAAAGAAGAACCTGGAACTGGTATATCTGATTCACCACAAGGTGCCTTCTCTGGTCAAGGGAGATCCCGGACGATTGCGACAGATTCTCACCAACCTTGTTGGGAACGCGATCAAGTTCACCAGTGAGGGGGAGATAGTGATCCGGGCGACTTTGAATGACGAGACAGATACACATATAACCGTGCGCTTCGGAGTTCACGATACAGGGATTGGGATCGCGCCCAACAAGCAGAAGCTCATATTCGACAGTTTCTCACAGGCCGATGGTTCTACAACCCGGCATTTCGGAGGGACCGGGCTGGGATTATCCATTTCGAAACAGTTGGCAACTATCATGGGAGGGGGAATCAATGTTGACAGTGAACTGGGAGAGGGAAGTGTCTTCTGGTTCACCGTATTGCTTGAAAAGCAGCTCGACACCCTTGTGACTCCGACAGTCGTCCCCGTGGATATTCAGGGCATGCGCATATTGGTCGTGGATGATAACGATACCAACAGGCGAATTCTCAATGAGCAGCTGAGGTCGTGGGAGTGCCACTCCGAGCAGGCCGCAGATGGGTATACAGCTTTAAAGATACTAAGGGACGCTGCAGAGTCTGGTGATCCAATTCCTCTGGGGATCCTGGATATGCAGATGCCCGAGATGGATGGTGCAGAACTGGCGCAGAAAATCAAAGAGGATCCCACTCTGGCGAATATCAAACTGGTACTGCTCACTTCGATGGGGCAGCGAGGGGATGCCCAGAGGATGAAGGAGATAGGATTCGCCGCTTATCTGACCAAGCCGGTCCGCATGACACAACTCTTCGATGCACTGGTTGAAGTCATGGGCAGGCAGATGCCTGTTTCGGGAACATCTTCACCCTCTGCACCACCATTAGTCACTCAATACTCCATAAAAGAGGACAAGAAACGCCGGGTTCGTATCCTTCTTGCTGAGGACAATCCTGTCAATCAGAAGGTCGCCACTATCATGCTGGATAAAGCCGGATACAGAGTGGATGTTGCCGAAAACGGTAAAGAGGCTCTGGAGGCTCTGGAGCGTTCATCTTACGCCCTGGTATTCATGGATGTTCAGATGCCTGAAATGGACGGCTTTGAGGCTACAGCCCTCATCCGAAATCAAGAGGAGCAAAGTGGTCACCACGTGCCGATCATCGCCATGACTGCTCATGCCATGGAAGGTGACAGGGAACGCTGTCTGGAGGCCGGGATGGATGACTACATAGCCAAACCCATTAAGCCGAAGGAACTGATCGCTATTCTTGAGAAATGGACAGGTTGAGCAACTTCTAGAATACGAGTACCTTGTCCGCTTCCAGTGTCAGGCTGGTGAGCTCATCCATGTCGCTTCTCTGACATCCTTCAAGTGTTTCCGTTACCAACAGTGCCCGAGTATCCATGCAACTTTCTCCCTGATTTGGCATGGTGGTGATCAGCCTCCGAATCCGATGAAGGCACTGGAAACAAGAACCCCGAGGGCAAACCAGAGACAGGTATCGCAGAGCGACTTCCGCCGCGCGCGCTTGCCAAAGAACTCCTTCTCCAGCTCCAGATCGGGATCGACATCCGGCTTGAAACCATTAAAGAGTTCGCTCAACCGGGGATTCAAACCAAAGAAGATCTTCGCCATGATCACCATCATTGCGAAGACGAAACCCAGTTTCAGCACCAGAGCCGTCAGAGCCACCGGAGGGAGTGTCTGGAACGTTCCGTGGAACAGGTAATGGTTGACGGGCATCCCGATTCCTGTGATGAAAAGGACCGAAATGAAGACCATGCAGTAGGGGGCGTTCCCTTGAATTGTTTCCTCGACTACTTTATCCAACTCATAATGCAACTTCGGCCCATACTGGCTTCTCTTCAGTACCAGGTTGCGGTTGTAGAACGGTGCTGCAGCGCACCCCACGAGCGCTATGTTGTGAAAAGCCAGTAAGATGCCGTGAATGATCTGTTCTGCTATCATATGTTATTCCTTTTCTGTGTCATACGGATTCATTGACGGCAGCCTCAAAGCCACGCTCCTGCCAGTCAAACATGCTTTCGCATAACCGGATGGCCTCTCGTCCGTTCTCCCGAAGCATCGATACCGCCTCCGCCGACAGTACGCAGTATGGTCCACGACAGTAGGCGACCACTTCCTTACCAGGTTGTATTTCAGCGAGACGCGCCTTCAGCTCCCTCAATGGAATGCTGACAGCCCCCGGGATGTGGCCCGATTTGAACTCCTCTGGCGGTCGTACATCGAGAACCACTACTTCATCCCGCTCGATCCGGCTCAACAGATCATCGAGGGAGATCGGTTCCATACCATCGAGTTCCTGAAAGAACGCCCGAACCGCTTCATCTACCTCGGGGAGTCTGTTTTCTGCGAGATTTTTGAGATCGTTCCAGGATTGGTGCACCATGGGACCAGCCAGACGGTAGAACACCTGGACACCCTGTTTTCGAATCTCCACAAGCCTGGCGTTCTTCAATACCTGAAGATGGCGGGAGGTGTTGGCAACTGTTGCCCCTGCTTCCCGAGCCAGAGTCGCTACATCCCGCTCACCCTGGGTAAGGATATCGAGGATTTCCAGTCGTTTCGGGCTCGAGAAGGCCTGTGCCATTTTTGCGAACTGCTGGAAAACTGCATCCTTGAACTCTCGACCTGTCACGATTGCACTCCAGATCTATGAATGTTCAATTTATTGTCACGATTGCACTCCAGATCTATGAATGTTCAATTTATCAATTGATAAGTATAATATATGATGCTTACTATGCCAGGACTCTCTTCAACCAGATTGCTGATTATGAAAAGCAGTTCAACGAGGCTTGAATGCCTATCTGCCGTGATAGGGTTTCTATTCGTTCATTAACCGGTCGGTATATGAACGTCATCATTGCAGAGTTTGGCACACATCTGGCACACGGACTCATCCTTTTCTCAGTGTTCATAAACTCTGTTAAAGATCATCTTCCATCTGATGTGCTCTGCTATCTGATATTCGATCTTAAGGCATAATTACTGTTGCTAAGAGGAGCGGAAAGAATCATGCTCGTTATGAATAGTTAACGGCAACGAAGCCCTCCTCCTGAGCGCCATTCTAGCGGGCTGAAGAACCTTCTAGTGTCATGTCAACCGTGTACTGTCGTATAATGTTTGTACTTTCTCGTCATACCCAACCGAGGAGGTTTGGATATGAAGAAGTACATTGTGACTCTCACCGAGGATGAGCGAACACACC
>JALGVQ010000285.1 GCA_025774615.1 bacterium | reverse complement strand
ATTCACCCGGCGCATTCCCTCCAGTTGCTGACGAGCCTGCTCCTCCGGGTCGGGTCTCTCCGACGGGTCTGTCGGGAGGGGGCGCTGGACGTATACCCGCAGGTGCAGATCGTGACTGATCGACTGCATGTCGGTGGTCAGTTGTCGGGTGAAAGAGAGGGGAGTGGCGAGATCATCATAGGCGCCGTCTCGAAGCCTGGTCTGCAGGTGATCGCGCACATCCTCGGCTGTATCAAGGAAGATGTACGATTCGATCAGGGCATTGGAAATACTGTCGACAGCGGCACTTTTCTGTGTCTCGGTGATAGAATCGGCCTGTTGGGCATGGAGGTTCCCGGCCGTGATGAACATGACCATGAACATCAGAAACGCTGCGGTTGGAATCGTTCTGGTGGATATCAATCCTCTGGTGATCACGGCATTTCCCCATGAAAAAGTGGCCTGCGATCTATCTGATACGAAGATCGCAGGCCGGGTGGTTTCATTAATGATCGGTTCGCGCTCCGAAGGCACGCTCCTACCGTTTTTCGAGATGAGCGTTGACCTGGATCTCGTCGGCGAAGAGCCAGGCTCGGCCTCCGGCGCCCGAATGCCACGAGGGTAGTGCGCCGATATTTTTCGCGACGACCCTCACGTAGCGGGCGGTCTTCCCCTCCAGATCGGTTGAGAAGGACCTGGTCGCCGCCGGCTGTTGTGAACCGGGAACCGGTATCGTGACTGACGCGACTACCTCGAAGTTCCGGTCTGCTCCGGCAATCGAGAAAATCACTTCGCCAGGCAGGAATATCCAGCTCTCGTTGGCCTCGAGGAATCCGGTCCTGATGCTGCTGATCTCGATCACGCGGCCGAGGTCTATGACGGCGTCGAGATCTTCGCCCTCGAAGCCCTGCCACGTTCCATCACCGGCAGTGGTGGAGCCCCACCGGTCGTCGGTCAGGGCGTTCTTCCCGCCGCCGTCGTACTGGGCGGCATAGGCATTGGCCAGGGTGACCGGACATCCTACGGCGTCGTGCGTCACGGTACGGGCGACCGCTTCGATCAGATCGGCCCGGATCGCACCGGCCTTCTCCGCCAGCGCCGGATCATCGAGCAGCGGTTCGACCATCCCGAATATCCACAGGTCTGAACGGCCGGTGAGCCCATCGAGGATCAGCCCCTTCTCATCACTGGTGCCGGCGAGCTCGAAGAGCATCTTGAACTGCTGTTCATCTTCAAGTGAAGAGCGCTCGTTGGGCAGGCTCAGCAGCCGCAGGATGCCCTCGATCGTCACCATCCGCTCTTCAGTCGTTGCGGCCGCGCGCGCGACACTCCAGAGGGCTCCCATGGGGGCAGTGTCGGGCCAGAGTCCCAGGGCTCTGATCGCCATGAACCGGACCCGCCGACTCGGATCACGGGTTCCCTTGTTCAGGGCTGAGAGTGACCGCAGATCAGGCAGTCGGCCGAGTATCCTGTAAAGGGAGACCCGCTCCTGTTCTCCTCCCCGATCGAGGGCTTCCAGCAGCAGGGATGTGCCCTGGTCGCGGTCAGTCATTCGCTCACTGACGGCCACGATTGCGCTTTCCAGTCCCGGCAGCATGCTCCGCTGACCGGATCGCTCCAGGAGCACGATCAGGGCAGGCAGGTGTTCTTCATCGGCCAGACGTTCAAGGGCGCTGAGCGATGCCAGACGGACCAAATCGTCTCCATCTTCGGCATGGGTGAAATAAGTCGGGATAGCCGCCATTGAATGACGATCGCCCAGCACACCGATGAGTAAAGCCCGGGGCATCCCCTCCTGATCCTTGACTGCTTCGATGATCCGGTCATCCACGTCATCGTCCCGGAGTCTCACGAGACTGTCACGGGCCAGCTGGGCCGCCTCGCCCTCGACAGGCTCGGCAATACCGACCAGCAGCGGCACGTGGGAGGCATCGCCCAGTTCACCCAGGGCGCTGATCGCGGCCATACGGGCCGCCTCACTCCCGTGTTCTGTAAACCTGACCACGATCGAGATCGCGCGGCTGACTCCGGCAGATGCCAGGGCCGAGATGGTCAGTACCCGGGCGCTCTCAGGGAAGGAGTCGATCTCATCGGCGACCGGCATCAGGTCGACGGTCTCCTTCATCTCGATCATGAAGCGGGCGCCGGCCCGCTGGATCTCGGGCTCATCACTCCGCAGCATCGTGAGGAAGGAGGGAGCCGATTCCGCTCCCTGGCTGCGTACCAGTCCGCGCCAGGCCGCGATCCTGATCGGCACCGGGAAGGTGTCGGTCGTCATCCGGTGGTACATGTCGCGGGCGCGTGTGTGAGCTCCTTCCGACACCAGGTCGTCGGCGCAGCGGAGCAGGGCATCCTGGCGGAGCGGTTCGAGCCCGGCCGGGAGGTCGAGCGTGAAGAGAGCCTCCCGAGCCTCGGCGCCGCCGATCTTCCCGAGGGAGGTGACACAGGCCCTTGTCAGGCGGGTGTCATCTCTGGCGATGAGAGTAACTATCGGTGCGACGGCAGCGCGATCACGCCGCTGTCCGATGGTGCCGATCACGCCGATGAGTGCAGAGCCCTCAAGCTGGTCGAGCGACTCCCGGAGAATTCGGTCGATATCCGGTGACCGGTGTCCCTGCATGGCGAGGCGGGCATCGTCGGTCAGATCGTCATCATGCAGTAACCGGGCCAGGTGGGAGAGGGAACGATCCGGCCCGATCCGGCGCAGCATCCGGCAGACGAACTGCTTTGCTGCATATGTGCTCTCAGGGTTGTCGAGGATCTCGATCAGGCGTCCCTCGATAACACCATGGTGCGCCGGGGATGTGTTCCGGATTCCCTGTTCGATGGCGAACTGAGAGAGCCGGCTGAATCCGAACTCCTGGTGGACCACGGTCATGAAGGGATCCTCCACCGCGCCGGCGTCGGTAGTCAGGGCCGGACGGGGGGGAGGGGAGAGGGAGCCGCTCGGTGTGTCGTCCACCTCCAGGTCGCCGAGAGCGTACCGGATCCCGGCCAGGTAGTGCTCGAGGACCGCCTCGTTCTCGAGGACCTCGTGGTTGTGCCCCAGGGAGCAGTAGAAGACC
>JALGVQ010000284.1 GCA_025774615.1 bacterium | reverse complement strand
CCTCCCTCTTTGGTATGGAGACAGTTCGCAGCCAGATGCACGGCCATCTGACCGGCCATCTCACTGAAGGGGATCAATACCGGCATGTGGTCCTTCTCATCGCGGATGAGTTCGTAGCCGATAAGGGTGGCCTCAAGTTCCATGAGGCGCTCGATCTTCTCCTTCTGAAAAACAGCGAGATGCTGGAAGGCGCAGATAATGGATCCCTTCTTGAGCAGGTCGAGATTCTCGGTCAGGATGGAGCCGACTTTGCAGACCACCTTCGCCCTTTTGTAGACCTCCTCCGGGTGATAGACGATCATTGCGCCTGCCGCCTCGTAGCGCTGGTCCTCAAAAAAGGCCGCATCTCCGGCGCCTCGTTCGACGATCACCGTATGCCCGCGTTCAGTCAGGTGCGACACCGCGCGTGGTGTCAGGCCAACACGATATTCGTGACGGTTGAATTCTTTCGGGATTCCGATGTCCACGGTCGGACCTCCTCGCCACCGTTCGTGGTGGCTGCGGAATGGTTGCCATGTCTGTGCTCTGTCAGTTCTGCTTCGAAGGATCCCAACTCGTGCGAAGATCCTCGTTCAGATCGTTCAGCTGGCTCATCTGTTCGGTCGATAACGAGAAGTCGAACACGTCGGCGTTCGCAAGGATGTGCTCTGGTCGGGCCGATTTTGGGATCACGACCAGATCGTGCTGCAGTGCCCATCGGATGAGGACCTGCGCAGGTGATCGACCGAGTTCGGCAGCAATCACCTTCAGCCGCTCATCATCGAGTTTCTTTCCCTTGGTAAGCGGGCTGTATGCCTCAAGGATGATCTCCTCCCGGCGGCACCGTTCAAGAAGGTCGACGAGGTAGAGGAACGGGCTGAATTCCACCTGGTTCACCGCCGGTTTTACCCGGCAGGCGGCCAGAAGTTCATCAAGGTGCCAGGTCATGTAATTGCTCACACCGATAGCCCGGCAAAGCCCCTCCTCATACACATCTTCCAGCGCCCGCCATGAGTCACCCCGCTTACCCGCGACCGGCCAGTGGATGAGATAGAGATCGATATATTCGAGATCGAGTGCTTCCAGACTCAGGTGGCAAGCGATGATCGCTTCATCGTATCCGTGGTCATCGTTCCACAGTTTTGTGGTGACGAAGATATCCTCGCGAGGCAGACCACTCTCACGGACCGCCTGTCCGACTGAGGCCTCATTGCCGTACATCATGGCCGTATCGATGTGCCGGTAACCGACTTCTAGGGCGTAGGAAACCGCGTGCCTGGCAGCCGAACCATCCGGGGTCTGATACATCCCCAACCCCAGTCTCGGGATCGAGATGCCATTGTTCAGCTCGATGATCGAATCGATGTGCATATCCATCATAAATTCCCTGAACACTGGTTCAGATGGATGAATTGGGTGTAGATATATAATGGCACATCTGCCATCGGGCAGTACCTGAAAACGAAGGTACATCGAGGATTATCGTATGACTGATATGGAGAGTGTTCCCACTGGAGTGAAGAAGATCTGGCAGTGGATCAAGCGCACGGCATCGCGGGTCGCGATCTGGCTTCAGCGTTTCTATCCCGGGCCGCGCGTGAGAAAGGGAGCAGTGATCGGCTCCTTCACTCTGGTAGTGCTGATAGTGATGTATTCCTACAGCGATCTCCAGACCGGGTTGGGCTGGATCCCTGACGCGTTTATCGGATTCATCATCGGCGCGGTGATGCTCGGGATCTACTGGGTCGCCATTGCCCTCGGTATCACGATCGTGCGCCGGATTCCCCGCTGGTTCCCAGGTGCGTTCTTCGTGGCCCTGATCATCATGCTCGATGAGGGCTTCCCCTCCGGTCTCGATACCATCGCTATCGGCCTGCTCCTTGCCGCGGCGGTGATCGGTGGGTCTGTGATGGTGATGACCGATCCGGCCTGGCGGGAGGCGCGAAAGGGGAAACGGATCTTCATCCCGTTGGCTTCAATCCTCTCTGCGGCGGGCTTTGTAGTGTTCTTTATCTGGCTCGGCGATCGGGGGAGCGCTGAAGACCTGGTAAAGGTTGAGGATCCCGTCCACCGTCCGGTGGAACGTATCGATGCACCCGATCCCTCCCGTCCCGGATTGTACACAGTCATCGACATCACCTACGGCAGTGGCGAGGATCGACGACCCGAGTTCGGTGAGAATGTGGATCTCCTGACCGGATCGATCGACGCAAAACCGTATGTCGGACGGCTGAGCGGATGGAAGGGGCGTCTCAGGAACAGATTCTGGGGATTCGATAGACGGGCTTTCCCGTTGAACGGGCGGGTCTGGTACCCGGAGGGGGAGGGCCCGTTCCCACTTGTTCTGATCGTGCACGGCAACCACTCGATGCGCGACTACTCCGATCCCGGCTATGCCTACCTCGGAGAGCATCTGGCAAGCCATGGGTACATCTTCGTATCGGTGGATGAAAACTTCATCAACGGCGACTGGTCGAAGAACTACAGCACAGAAAGCGACGGTCGCGGATGGATACTGCTTGAGCATCTGTGCCAGTGGCGGGAGTGGAATGCTGAAGAGGACCACCTCTTCAACGGGCGGGTCGATCTCGACCGGATCGTCCTGATCGGACATTCCCGCGGGGGTGAGGCGGTGGCTGTAGCGGCTGCCTTCAACGATCTATCCCACTATCCGGATGACGCCCGGGTGGAGTTCGATTACGGGTTCAATATCCGCGGGATCATCGGGATCGCGCCGGTCGATGGCCAGTACACTCCGGCCGATCAGCGCACACCCCTGACCAACATCAACTACTTCCTCCTTCACGGCTCCCATGATGGAGATGTCTCCAGCTTCTCATCCGACCGCCAGTACAAGCGTCTTCTGTTCTCTGATGATGAGTACCGGTTCAAGTCATCGATCTACATCTACCGGGCCAACCATGGGCAGTTCAACTCGGTGTGGGGCGATTCCGACTGGGGGAAACCGGGAGCGTATCTGCTCAATCGGGAGGAGTTCATCACCGGTGAAGAGCAGCGGCAGGTCGCCAAGGTGTACATCCATGCCTTCCTCGATGTGGTGCTTCAGGAGGACCAG
>JALGVQ010000083.1 GCA_025774615.1 bacterium | reverse complement strand
TCATGGCCGGTCTCCTTGTTGAGGGCCTCTGAGCCCGTTAGTCTTACTGCAGACCTTAACGGTACTGCGCGACAGAGACCGGCCTTCTCATACCATCTCTGCAGCTGACGCGCAGGACTTTAGGCGGACGAAACGGTCATATCATCTGGGGTCGATGGCCGGATCACGATATCGAGTCGTGACAGCTGTGTACCCGAGGCATTGCAGGAGATGAATCATGAGAGCGACAGTGACCTTGCTAATCGCCCTGGCCATCCTCTTCAACGGCTGCTCGGGAGAACAGAAAGGCGGTTCCACACCCATGCAGGACGGTTTTTCCTGGGTCATCGACGAGAAGGTCGCCGGCTTGCCGCGCCCTGGTACGGGCGGAGCTCTGGACAGCGACCTCGACTACCTGAACCGCCAGCGCATCGACCTGCTGGTCACCCTCACCGAGACGCCCTTGGACGCCGCGGCCCTGCAGCGGCACGACCTCACCCCCCTGCACCTGCCCGTGGAGGACTTCCATGCCCCGAAGCTCGAACAGATCGTCGAGTTCGTCGACCGGGTCGATGCGGTCATCGCCGCCGGCGGCCGGGTGGGCGTGCACTGCGCGGCGGGCAAGGGACGCACGGGCACCTTTCTGGCGGCCTATTTCGTCCACCTGGGCGACGAGCCGCAGGCGGCCATCGACCGGGTGCGCGAGCTGCGGCCAGGATCCATCGAGACCGAGGATCAGGAGAAGCTGATCGCCAGGTACCACGAACGAGGGGGTTGAAGGATCTCGCTGGTTGATCGTCGCAGCTTGCGGTACAGACCGCGAGGATCCGCATGCCGTCGAACAACTACATGAACCTGACAATCTTGCCTGTCACAGGCTTTGCAGTTTGTGCTCATGCCGGCTACTGCCTCTTGCCTCTGGCATGACCAGCGCCTGGCTGCGCTTGCAGGTTATGCTGACGTTAGAACGCGAGTATAAAGACACCAGATGACCATGAGATTGTGGCTCTGCGCTTTCGACGAAGGTGTGGTGATCCTCGGCTCGAACGCGATCGCGATCTTGATCGGTGGAGCGAAAATACAGGGGAGGTATGCGATGGACATATGGAGACGTGCGGTCAAGGTAGGGGGTATGGTGGTCGCAGTGCTCCTCATTACAGCCACCGCCCCACCCCTCTCGCGGCTGTCAGCCCAGGTGATTCGGCCCACGGCGGATGACCTCACTGTCATGGACGAACGCATCCAGGCGGAGATGGCAGCAAACAATATCCCCGGCGTCCTAATTGGAGTCGCCTCCAGGGGCCGTCTTGTCCATGTCCAAAGCTACGGAATGGCAAACGTCGAACTCAGGGTGCCAGTTTCCGACAGCACCGTCTTTGAGATCGGTTCTATCAGCAAGCAGTTCATAGCGACAGCCATCATGCTGCTCGTGGAGGAGGGGGGAGTAGGCCTGGACGATGGAATCCATGAGTACCTGCACGACCTGCCCGGTGAGTGGCTGGGTGTTACAGTGCGGCAGTTGCTCACCCACACATCTGGCATTCCCGACTACGAGGAGATCCAGACCTACGAGGCATACCGGTTCCGCTTCACGCCCGAGCAGATCATCCGAGTGGCCCACTCTCGGCCCATGGACTTCGAGCCAGGAACAGGATGGTACTACAGCAATACTGGATACTTCCTGCTCAGCCTCATCGTGGAGCGTATCGAAGGGCGTCCGCTAAGCCAGGTCCTCCGGTCGAGGATCTTCGAGCCCCTGGGCATGAATCAGACGCGCCTGGCCGATCCCGAAGACATCATTCTCCACCGAGCCTCGGGGTATTGGGTGGACCGGATGGGCATCGAACTGATGAACCGAGACGCGACGCAGACCTCATCGACCCTCGGCGCGGGGGGTCTCGTGTCGTCCGTGCACGACATGGCGAAGTGGGATGAGGCCCTGAACGGGGATCGCATCCTCAGCGACGAATCCAGGTCGGCCATGTGGACCCCGGTGGTCCTCCCGAACGGGGACGACACGGGATACGGCTTCGGTTGGAACGTTGGGCAGTATCGAGGGTACCGGTCAGTCGGTCACAGTGGACAGGTGGCAGGCTTCACAGCGAATTTCAGGCGTCTCCCAGACCAGGAGCTCGCGATCATCGTGTTCACCAATCGGTATCGAGTGAGCTCGTGGCGGATCGGGGAAATCGTGGCGGATACGTTCTTGCCGAACTGATCTGTCAGGTCGTGGTGATGAAGCTTCTAATGGGTTCTTCGATGAAATTCGGGGCATGCTGCAAACGTTTGGCGGTGTTGCCAAACGATCTTATCTGCTAGCTTTAACGACCGAAGACGGGTTTTCGGTGCCACGGTCCGGTGTAAGTTTTTTCTAGCAAGGAGAAACAGATATGGGTGATAAGGGAAAAAAGGATAAAGGCAAAAGGGAACAACAGAAAAAGGCCCAGCTTAATCCAAAGGAAAAACGAAAATTGAAAAGAGAAAAAAAGAGTAAATAAATGCTCAGTGCTGTCCGGTGACCTATTGGGACCGGTGGGGGCATAGTAGCCTGGGCCTGCCTTACACGCAGGAAATCAGAGGTCATTATCCCCTGCCCAACAACTGCACCCTGAACCTGTATTAGGCGCGAGCCGGGGTACCGCCTCGAACTGGGATACTGGTTGCGTGAGACTCATCTCGTTACGTAGCCCTTGCGAACTTAACAGCTGGATCAAGTAAATGACTGTTCACCAGGGTACACCGGCCGGAGACCAAGGTCCGAGGAGTACGGATCCAAGCCATACGAGGCAACAGATCTAAATCACTGCACACTCACTTCAGGGGAACCCCACACCAACCGCCGCTTGAGACTGTTACATTTACTGTAATCCAGATGACCATTGTGCTGTAACCGTCCGACGACAATGCCCGGAGCAATTTCCAACTCCTTGGCAAATAGTTTGATATTGGTACATGAAAAATCTTTAGCAGCAATGAATACGTGGTATTTGTCGTCGGGAATCAGGAAAGAAGATGCAAATCTGTTTGCCTCCTCCTCCATGTCCCCCTTCTTATTCCCCCTCTTTTCATCTCCATCAATAAAAACCAGTTTCTTTCCATGTCGGAGGATATGGCCAGACTCATGGAAGAAGGTGAACCACAGGTGATCATCAGCTTTGTATCGCAAGCTTAACTGAATCAGTGCCTTGGTTGGAGATAGCCATCGTGTGGCACCAGATACCCTGGTATTCGGCAATTCTGGAATAAACACTGCTGCAACACCGGCCGATGCACAAAGCTCCCTTATCCTGTCTTGATACACATGGGGAGGCTCAACTGTCAGTTTTCTGATTTCACTTAATGCATCAAGAAATCGGTCACGATTGAATGGCTGGCAATTAATCTCCATTGCTGTGAGCTCACCCTGTCGAAGCCAGGAGGCAAGCGCCAGCTTATCGACCTTGAAGGAAGCTGACAGGCGATAGGCTGATTGTGGAACCGCATATACCTCTGTCCACGACTTCTTTGAAGAAACTCCGAAGAAACTCAACAGCTCATCAACCTGTTCAGTCTCGCTATTACGTTTCTCAATCCACCCCCATTGCATCATTTCCTTCACCGGTAATTTCTGTAGCCATCCAATCTGACTCTTGAGCCTTTGATGTTCCTTAATCCGTGCAAGATATTCCTGGTAGTTCTTTTCCAGATTCACCCAGAAGTGTGCAGGCACTCCGAATACGCGTTCCAGTTGCAGTGCCGTTTCAGTAGTGATTGATATCCGTCCCTTTACAATCTCGTTGATCGTCTTAATGGGGCGACCAGTTCGTCGCGCCAATTCCACCTGTGTCATCCCCTGCTCTTCCAGCAACTCCTGGAGATGATCTCCCGGGTGTACAAATACATCCGGGCGGTATTCAGTTTCAGGTAGACGAGCCATGGTAGTCCTCCACTCCGATGACAATCAGCCCTCTGACTTCCTTCCAATCCAATCCGCCATCGGCCTTATGCGGCGGGGGATCTTCAGCGGGCTTCAGTATCAAGCGATATGATCCATCCAGAGAGCACGAGATCTGCCCTTTGCGGTCTCCATGTAATTCATGAAAATGTCCATGTGCATGGCTCAGATCATCCAGTGTTTCGGCGGCATGGATCTCTTGCAGCCTCACACTCATTTTCCTGGCACGCTTGTCACCCCAAACCTTCCTCATTTCTCTACTATCATTGCACTGCTTTCGCAGTTTAGAGTTCGCAAAGCAGATGTTCATGGTCGAACATCACCGTTTCCTTTAACGATTAAGGTAAATGATTAATTATTAACGTAACAGGTTAATTATATTCTGTCAAGAGCAGGACCATGGTCCACCAATTGATGACAAGTGCCCCAATTTCAGAGGAAATGTGGGCGTTGAGGATACGGGTACCTGAGATTAATCCTCATACAGAACCTTGGTCTGGAAATCCAAGGTACAAGGCGTACGGATCCAATGTACATGAGCTATTTCATTAGTCGAATGTTGGCCGATGGGCATCGGGGTTCAGGCCCAGATCGTGCTGATCGGAGCTGCTGTAATACGGTCTTCGAGTCTGAAGGACCGGGGTCCAGTGTGGAGCAGCACACCTGAAACGAATCGATCTCCAAGCTTGTCCCGCAGCCAGGAAAGGTGACGCGCATCCCTCTTGCCCGGAGCGCTGGCGGCCTTCACTTCTATGGCAATCACACTGCCCGCGCCCAGTTCGCCGATGATGTCCACCTCATGGAGTCCATTCTGTTCGCGCAGGTGATAGAGCCGGGTACGCGATTCCGATACAGTGTGCTCCGCTCTCAACTGCGCCGCGACAAAGGTGTCCAGCACTCTCCCCATGAGATCTCCATCCCGCAGGACTGCTGTCGCATCCAGGTGGAGAATACCCGCGAGAAGTGAGGCGTCGATGAGGTATCGCTTGGGAGACCGGGTGAGCCGCTTGAGACGGTTAGTGCTCCACGCCTGCAGTCGTGTTGTCATCATCAGGTTCTCAAGAAGCCGGTCGTAAGCCACTGCGGTTTTGCGATTGATACCCGCGGCGTCATAGAGAGACTTGTGTTCCGGTACTCCTGCTGTATTCAGCGCACACGCCTGGAAATAACGACCCAATCGCTCAGGATCACGGCCTACCTCGACGAGTTCGGCATCCCTGGTCAGAACTTGATCCGTATAACTCTCGATCCAGCGCTGCCTGATGGCTGCCGAAAGTGTGAGTGCGGCCTCGGGGTATCCCCCCTTCAGCGCCAATTCGAGGTACCCCAGCAGATCGGGTGAATTCTTCGCAGGCGCCAGCAGGTCGGCTCCCCTGGCCAGGCGATCCAGAAGCGGTGTCACATCAGGGCGCCGTTGCTGCTCGGCAGTCGTCATGGGAAGCAGGGAGAGGCGGAGGAGCCGGCCTGTACCGGGCCATGTCTCCACCTCAAGATCGGCTCGAATCGAACCGGTTACGAGGTATCTCCCGGGCGTTGGATTCGCATCGATCGAGCGTTTCAGAGCACCCAGAACACCAGGGACAGCCTGCCATTCATCAATCAGCACAGGCTCCTGCAGTCCCCTGAGGGCGACGTCAGGATCCGCCTCGAACGCCGCGGCCTCCGCCGGTTTGTCGAGAGATATCACTGTCCTGGCGTAGCGGGAAGCCGTAGTTGTCTTTCCCGTGGCTCTCGGACCTACGAGCAGGAGCGCTGGGACTTCATCGAGTAGTCGCTCCATCAGGGGCTCTATGGATCTCCTGAGATAGGATTTCATGACTCCATTGTAATACCGATATGCATAACCGTCAAATACCGTTTATCACATCATTTTACTGCCTATCTGCAGAGATTATGCGTAATCTGGATGGTTGGCTTTGAGCCAATGGTGGACCTGGAGCTTCAGGCCATTGACCGCTGTGATCAATTCTTCAGCTTCATCCAGTGAAACGATCGAGGCCTTCTCATAGGTAGCCTCGTGTCGCTTCACTCGACAGCGGTCCAGATAGTTGGTCAGTTCGGCAGCCTCGGGCCCCAGCGTCAGTGGTAGGGAAGTGATCGTACGATAGTGTTTCTGTTCACGTGATGAACGATATCCACATGCATAGAGCATTATGGAACAGAGTCGAAGGGCCGCATTGTATGCAATTGCGAACTTCCACGCAGCAGAGAGATCCTGTGAAGCATCATCTATATCTCCAGCAACCCCTTCAAACTGTTCCTGTATCTCCTGTCGAGAGGTCTCATGTCTGCGAAGCCAGCCATTATCCAACCACTGTTTAAGGCTCAACTGGTCCTCCAATCAACTCCAGTCGGGGACCATTCAGCAGAGTTGTCAGGAAGTGATCTTCTTCCTGCAGCCTCGTCATATACTCTTTCAGCTTCCAGACAATCGGATTCACTTCTCTTCCGATCTTCTCCCCCACCCCTTGTAGTCTCCGTGTCGTCTCCCGAAACCCGATCTCACCGACCACCAGGAGATCGACATCGCTATCAGCTGTTGCGGTCCCATCAGCCATCGATCCGAAAACGAACGCGAACTCGATCCCCTCCTCACCCAGAGCCTCACGGAGGACGCCACTGAAGCCTTCTGATCGGAGAAGCAGTTCCTGGAGTGGTTTGTATAGCGGTGAGTAGATGTTCGCCTTCAGATAGCGGCGGTTCCCGGATCTTCGCTCGAGAAGCAGGTCACCTTTCCACAACTGATCCAGTACTACCTGGATGGTCCGTGGAGCGAACCCGGTCATCCGGACCAGTTCTCTCAGGTAGTATTCCTTGTCAGGATTGAGGAAAAGTTGCAGTAATATGGCTGTTCGGGCCTTTGATCCCAGTAATTCAGTTAGCATAATATTTGTATTATATTAGCATACAATTGTATGTCAAGAGCATACATTTCACTGCATTCTGTGTTCAGGAAATCCCATGACAACTATTCCCTTGGTCTATCAATCAAAGGAATAAGACTCTACAGTCAATTCTCTCCGATCAGGCTCAATTCAACTCCTCACGCAACGCGTAGAGACGCGGATCGATCTGATACACATACACAGCCGGGAAGTCATCCAGTGGTGTATAGAGTCGGTAGGCCCGACCGCCCTTGATGACCTCCGGCAGAAACGGGAATTCCGCTCTGGCCAGCAGGCGACCTGTTGCAAGATCGATAATATCAACCAGATGCGGTTCAACCTCGAGATCCTCATCCTCGAAATCCCGCTCTACCGAGTCGGTCGGTGAGTAATGGAAGCCGAAGACGATCCCCTGATCAACTCTCAGATCTTTGAGAGGCGGATAATACCTGGTGTCTTCCAGAATATCACGGATCACCGGCTCCACTTCGAAGTTTGTGTCCAGGAACTCCGAATAGAACGGTTTCATGACCTTGACCTCTGGTGGTATCAGTTCGGGGGACCATGGAACAGTAAGAGTGTCGGTCAACAGAGTGGCAAGATCGAGGATGATCAGCTGATAACTCGAACGTCCACCGTCCTCCAGCCGGTCAGTGAAGGTCTCTGTGTAGAGCAGGTGTTCGGAATCTATCATCGACCAGATCAATTTCCCCTGGAATTCAGCACTGTTAGTACTGTTCTCATCGATCTTCACACTCTCATGACTGACATACCGGCATAGCTCGTACAGTGAGTCTGGTGTCGAGTAGAGGATCAGCGAAGTCCCTATGTACGGCCCCGGTTGGGTGTTATCCAGCGCGAACAGGTCTATGAGAAGGTGATCCGGATCGATCGCGATGACCTCGTTCATCATCGTGAAGGTGAATCCCTGGTCCCGCAGGTAATCCCTGTACGGATCATCGCTCCGGTAATTGATCCGATCGAGGAACTCTCCATCTGACGCGTATATATTCACATCCCAGAGAACATCCATTGCGGCGATATTTCCAGTCGGTCCGATATTCACGCTGAAGGGGGCTATGAACTCTCCAGGCCCCGACCCTTCCCTGCCGATGAGCCTGGATGGTGAACCATCCGGCTTATATATCTTCAGGGTATGCTCATCGGCGACATAGATATTCTCTCTGGAATCAACGCCGATAGCAGCCGGATCAACGATCTGAAAGAAATCGAGGGTTGGATCATCTTCAATCGAGGCCATGGGTGTCAGGACATCTGAGAGGAGGGGAACGGTGGACCCGCTACTGTCCCCCCCTGCCCTGCTGCAGGCGTTGAAGAACATAACCAGGGCCAGCAGGGATACCAGGTGGGTAATCATTCGCGATGACGCAAGAAGCATGGGAACTGTCCTTACCGGCTGTCGGGGATCCATCCTGCCATGTGTACTTATTTGATGCTTACATTGGCCGGATGGTTGGTATCAGCCGAAACGGATTCGGCCGGTCGATGTTCCTGGCGAGAGCGTGTCGGTCTTCCACTGCAGAAAACCATGCAACCTATTAGTCGTATCGGACGTACCATAAGCTGCTCACATCAGCGGCTTAGGTATGACCGCAGACCTGGACCAGTACAGGTCTCACCACCAACAGGAAATCTGGCGTGACAAAGATCCAGTCGAGCAGACTCTACGGGACCGTCGATCTGCTGATCCTCAGGACCCTCCACCGGACCGGTTCCATCCACGGGCTGGGTGTCGCCAGGGAGATACTCACCCTTTCGGGGGAGAAAGTGATCCTCGAGGAGGGAGCCCTCTATCCAGCGCTCCACCGGCTGGAGAAGGAAGGATTCATCCGGGGAGCCTGGAAGATCAGCGAGAAGAACCGCCGGGCCAGATTCTACGAACTCACTGCCCGCGGCCGGAAACATCTGGAGGCAGAGCTGGCCGAATGGAAAGAACACACCAGCGCGGTCCGCCGGGTACTCGGACTCGCCTGGGAAGAGATGAGTTGAGCGACCCCGATGAAACCTCGTGAATCGTGGCAGAACCTGTTCCGGCTCGAGCGGAAGAACGGCCGGATCACGGAACAGGTGGAAGAGGAATTCGAGTTCCACATCAGGACCCGTATCGAAGAGTTGATGAACGGGGGCATGACGGCCGAGGAAGCCCGGTCGGAGGCATTCCGGCGGTTCGGTGATGTCAACCGGTTGAGAACCCGGACCGTACGAGCAGCCTCACAGCGGATAAGGAGGAGGGAGCGGATGGACTTCGTTCGCGCGACAGTACAGGATCTGAAACACGGACTCCGCCTCATGCGTCGGCAGCCCGGATTCACGGCTGCCGCGATCACCACCCTGGGACTCGGCATCGGATCGGTCACGGTCATCTTCAGTGTCGTATACGGCGTGCTCCTCAAGCCCCTACCCTACCCCGATGCCGACGAGATCGTACAGGTATGGCAGGTCGGTGAGAACGGAGGGATCAATTCGTTCTCCGATCCGAACTTCCTCGACGTGCAGGAGGCCAGCCGGAGTTACAAGGCCCTGGCGAAGTACGTCAACATGACCACCACCGTCCTGGCTGAAGGGGAACCGGTCCGGACACGGATGTCCCGCGTCACCCCTGATTTCCTCGGCATCATGGGTGTCGAACCGGGAGAGGGCCGAGCGTTCACGGCCGACGAGCATCAGCAGGGTGTCGGGGCGACCGTCATAGTCAGCCATGATTTCTGGAACCGCTATCTGCGCGGCTCCACCGACCTCGGAGAGCTCGCGCTGACGATCGGTGAGGTGCCCCATCTGGTAGTGGGAGTCATGCCCGCCGGGTATGCGTTTCCGGCCGGCACTCACCTCTGGATCCCCTACGAGCTGAGGGGGTACAACCAGTCCCGGACCTCCCACGGAGGCCGCATCATCGGTCGGCTGGCCGCTGGCGTCACCATGGAAGAGGCCTCCGAGGAGATCACTGTCCTTGCTGCCGGCTGGAAGGAACTGCACGGAGACGACACCTGGATGGTCGACGGTCGTCTGATCCCGCTCAAGGAACGATTGACGGGCCGTGTCCGTCCCGCCCTGCTGGTGCTGTTCGGCGCAGTCGGCATGCTGCTGTTGATCGCCTGCCTGAACGTCGCGAATCTGCTGCTGGCCAGGGCCACCACCAGACAGCTGGAACTCTCAGTCCGTGCCGCCCTGGGTGCCGGACGCTGCCGCCTGCTGCAGCAGTCACTCTCGGAATCGCTGATCCTGGCCCTCGGTGGAGGGACCCTGGGCATGCTGATCACGATCGGCGGCATCGGCCTGCTCAAGCGCCTCGAGCCCGGGGGGATACCACGCCTGGACGGGATCGTCATCGACAGCAGGATTTTCCTTTTCGCGCTGGCAGTCGCGATCTTGACCTCGGCGGTGTTGAGCCTGGTCACTGCCCTCCGGCCAACAGGTACCGCCCTGACCGGCGCACTCCGTGAAGGAGGCCGGGCCGGTTCGGACTCCCGACGCGGGGTGATGCTCCGCAGCGTCCTGGTGGTCCTCCAGGTCGCCGTCACCCTCGTCCTGCTGGTCGGTTCCGGATTGCTTGGGCGCAGTCTCCTGAGACTGCTGGATCAGGACCCTGGCTTCAGGACAGATGGGATCCTCGTCATGGACCTGCCCTGGTCAGGATCATCGGGGGAGGAGGCCGGCAGGCAGCGGGCCCGCCTCCTGGACGAGGTGATGGAGAGGCTGCGAGCACTGCCAGGAGTGACCGCTGCCGGCGGCGTGGACGCCCTGCCCCTGAGCGGCGGAGCCGCGAACGGAACGCTCCTGAAGCTGGTCTCCGCTGACGAGGTCTCAGACTGGGATGACTGGGTGAGGATCTCGAAGATCGAGGAACGGCAGGGATACGCTGAATACCGGGTCGCCGACGGCGGGTACTTCAGGGCGATGGGGATATCCCTTCTCGAGGGTCGTCTGTTCGAACCTCGGGATGTCATCAGCGCTCCCCACGCGGCCCTGATCAGCGAGTCACTCGCCCGCCAGGAGTGGCCCGACGAGGATCCGATCGGGCGCCTGATACAGTTCGGCAACATGGATGGCGATCTGACACCACACACCATCGTCGGCATCGTGAACGACATCAGGGAGCGGGGACTGGACAGTGATCCCCGTCCCACCTTCTACGCCTGCTTTCGTCAGCGACCGAATGCCGTGGAAGCCTTTACGATCGTCATGGATCACGATGGTCCGACCGAGCCGCTCCAGAACGCGGCCAGGTCTGTCGTCCGTGGACTCGACCCCACCATCCCCGTGCAGTTCCGGCAGATAGCCGACGTCTACCGTGATTCGTTCTCTGATCGCAGTTTCAATCTGATCCTCATCGGCGCCTTCAGCCTGGCCGGTCTGCTGCTCGCGCTGGCCGGTATCTTCGGAGTGACTTCCTACACGGTCGCCCGGCAGCGACGGGAGATCGGCATCCGGATCGCGATCGGCGCCTCGAACCGGCATATCCTGCGATCGATCCTGGGACGGGGCCTGGCCCTCATCGCGCTCGGGCTCCTCCTCGGGAGTGCAGGGGCGGTCCTCTTCTCCCGGACCATGCAGAGCCTGCTCTATGGGGTCGGGACGGGGGATCCGGTTACCTACCTCGCGGCGATCACCGTCGTCACCGGGGCGGCTCTTCTCGCTCACCTCTTCCCCGCCCTGAAGGCTACCCGGATCGATCCGATCAGGGCCATACAGGCCGAATAGTGATCCGATCCGAGCCATGCTGTATGTGAATGGACGATCCGACCGGGGTGGAAATATGTGATTATTCTCTCAGGAGAGCACTCAGGCAGAGGGAGCAGGCGCAGAGGATCGAACGGGGACACTCCATTCCTGAGCCTCAAGCCCCTTCGAGGTCGCGAACGCCCACTGATCGTCACCGACCCTCAACACGACTTCCCCTGCGCCGATCGTAAGGGTCATCTCTCCATCCATCCCGCGCTCGCGCAGGACCGCCGCCATCGTTATCGCCTTCTCGAGGCCATCACCACGACCGAAGTTCCACACCTCATCAGGCTGGGCGAGCCGCCCCGGTTCATCATAGGTTGATTCATCGGGCATCCCGTTCAGGTGCTTGAAGAGCGCCGTCTGATCCATGTCACGTGAACCATCGATCACTACCGGGCTCCGGTCGATAGCGGCCGCCAGGAACGGTTCGACCTCGGTCCGGCTCAGATCGCGGTATGCATAGAACGCAAGGTCGGCGAACCGGTTC
>JALGVQ010000283.1 GCA_025774615.1 bacterium | reverse complement strand
GATACTGGCCATCGGCGCGGCCTCGGAAACTCTTGGTGACTGGCGGCTTGAGGATTGCGCGATCTACGTCACCCTCGAGCCCTGCCCGATGTGCGCCGGTGCCATCGTTCAGGCACGGATCCCTCTCCTTGTGTACGGTGCCTCTGATCCCAAAGCCGGGGCATGCGGCACTCTCTATAACATCACGAACGATCCCCGGCTGAACCACCAGGTCGAAGTGATCAGCGGTGTCATGCAGGATGATTCAGCCTTCATGCTCAAGGAGTTCTTCAGGCGTCTAAGAAAATAAATAGTTGAACCGTTATATCGTGCCGGTCGTTCAGATGTTCAGATATGAAGAAATACAGTCTGCCATATGAAAGGGTTCCTGTGCGATCATCCCCTCTCTGTCTATCCGATCACCGATCGTGCCGGACAACGATCTCACTGTGGTTGCTGTTCACGATCACCGGCTGCGGTGGCTCCGACAGTTCCTCCGCAACAGTGAGTCGAACAACCATCGGCGACACCCTCATCGTCGCGACGGTTCCATCCGCTGATCCCGGTCCTTCTCTCTACAGCTGTGAACTGGATCTGACCATCGGCCGACTGGATGGTCCGGAGGAATATGTGCTGATGGGGCTGACCTCAGTATCCGCTGATGCTGACGGCAACATATATATCTCCGATCAGGTCGAAGGCGAGGTCAGGATCTACGATCGACAGGGTCAGCACATCAGGACGTTCGGAAGGCGGGGGGGAGGCCCCGGTGAATTCAACAGCAATTACTGGGGATGGTTCCGGGTCCGCGCAGTGGAAGGAGGGCGACTGACCGTAGAGGATCTGCCCACACTGAAGGTGTTCGATCGTCAGGGGATATACATTTCGTCCTTCGACCTGATGCTCATGCAGAGTCAGGACGACCGATTGAATTCCTCAACGCACGGAATCGACTGGTTTCCGGAACGGGAGGCAGTGATCGTGCAATGGTCATGGAACATGCCTGACCGGGTGAGAGGAGAATCACTCATCCTGCTTGATGAATCTCTCGCGGTTCAACTGGAGGTGCCGGCCCGTTATTACTCGCAGGGATTCTACCAGGGAGACCAGATGGGATTCTCACTTCCACACAGTCCCAACTTTGCATCGACCACTTCCGGCAATCGTCTGCTCATCTGGGGCGTTTCGAGCGAGTACCGGATAGACATGTACAATCTGGATACCGATCGATGGAAGAGAGTACTCCTCGATATCCCCGTCGAACCGGTGACGGCCTCAGATATCCAGACGTTCAAGGATGAATTTCTCGGACGGGATTGGATGGAGGGTCAGGAAGGGCTATGGGAACCGTTACTGAATCGCGCCCGTTATCCGACTGTAAAACCATTTTTTACCGATCTGATCGGTGATGATCAGGGACAGATCTGGGTGCAACGCTACTCTTCGATCACCGGGCCTGATGGTGAGGAATGGTTCCGGTACGACCTCTTCAATGATGAAGCCGAATGGTTGGGAGTCGTGGAACTGCCGGTCACCTTCGATTACATCAGGGATGGGTATGGATACCGCCTCGATTCTGAAGAGTACCCGGTCCTCGAGCGGTATCGACTGATTTCGAACGCAGACTCCGGCGTTTCAGGAGGATGATCAGAGGGGACAGGGTCTGCATCCTGTCCCCCTGACGTTGTTCTGACAGCTTTGCGCTTCAGTTGTTTCCAACTGCCCGTCCGGAGTACACCGATCAGCGGATCGGAGACCTGGCTCTCTACAGGCCTCCACCACCAGCACGGTTGGCTTTGCGCGGCTCAGGCCAGGGCCGGGGCTCACCGGTTCGCGGGTCGATCGGCATCACACGCTTCGTCCGCGGCACCGTGTCATCCTCCTCACTGGCCAGGTAGGCCAGCGAAGCGGCCAGCACCACGTTGTTCCGCCAGTCATCGAATACCAGCTTGTCATACGTGTCCCGCCGTGTGTGCCAGGTGTAGCCGTACTCCCAGGAAGATGCGCCCAGTGAGAAACAGGGCGCGCCGACCGCGACGAAGGAAGCGTGATCACTCCCGCCGCCCGAGGGCATGCCCGGCAACTGCAGATCGATCTGCCCGCCTACTTCAGTCGGCACCAGTGAGAGCCACTTCGCCAGGAATGGGCCTGCGTCGATGAAACCCATGTCAGACATCCGGACGATCCGCCCCGTTCCGTTATCCTGGTTGAAGCCGGCCTGCAGCCCGGCGATGATCTCCGGATGGTCCTCGACAAAGGCGCGGGAACCGTTCAGTCCCTGTTCCTCGCTCCCCCACAGACCGACCACGATGGTCCGCTTCGGGTTCGGGTAGTACTTCTTCAGGATCCGGAGGGCCTCCATCATCATGAGGGAACCGGTGGTGTTGTCACAGGCACCCATGGCGCCGCTCACGGTGTCGAAGTGACCCATCAGGACCACGTACTCGTCCGGCTTCTCGGTACCCGGGATCATGGCGACGGTATTGAAAGCCGGCTGATCGCCCATGAACTCGGTCTCAGCCTCGATCTCGATGACCGGATGCAGACCGCCCTTCGCCATGCGGTAGACCATGGTGTAATCCTCGAGCGCCAGCTGTACTGATGGGATCTCTTTGGTATAGCCGCTGAACACCCGATCCGTTCCCCAGCCACCCATCCAGTTCATGCTGAGGATGCCGGCCGCTCCCGCCTCTTCGAGGGCCGGGACCAGCGAACTCTCCGGTCGGCGTCCTTCGAAACCGGCGTTTTGAAGGTTCTGTGTAAAGGCTGTACGTGCGGCGTTCCGCTCTTCCTGCATTTTCTCATATGACGCGGGAGTGGCGCTTGCTTCCCAGACCGCATCGGGACGACCGGTGGGTTCGGGGAATGAGACCAGCACGAATTTCCCCTTCACTTCCGGCAGCCATGCCTGGAACTCATCGGCGTTGGCGACGGTGGGGACGAAAATGGCTTCTGCCTTCACCGGCCGTTTCGTACTGGGACTCCATGCGTGCGACATGGCGTCGAGGGTCCGCACCCACGGTTCGAGCAGGTCGACATGGGTGATCCCCCGCTCCCATCCGACCCAGGTGCCGTATTG
>JALGVQ010000282.1 GCA_025774615.1 bacterium | reverse complement strand
CATCGATGAAGATGATGCAGGGCGCGTTGTTCTTCCCCTGTTCGAAGAGATCCCGTACACGGCTTGCGCCGACCCCTACGAACATCTCAACGAATTCCGACCCGGAGAGCGTGAAGAAGGGAGCGTCCGCTTCACCCGCAACAGCGCGGGCAAGCAAGGTCTTGCCGGTCCCGGGAGGACCGGTCAGGAGGACGCCCTTGGGGATCTTACCGCCCAGTTTCTGGAACTTCGCCGGATCTTTCAGGAACTCGATGATCTCCTGGAGTTCCTGCTTCGCCTCGTCGGCACCCGCCACATCATCGAAGCTGACCTTCACTTTGCCGCCGGTCAGCAGCTTCGCCTTGCTTTTTCCGAATGAGAACACACCACGCTGGCCGCCCTGCATCTGACGCATGATGAAGATCCAGAGGAAGATTATCAGGATCCAGGGAAGGGTCATGACAAGGAGACCACCCCACCCCTGCTCATTTCGGAAAGAGTAGGTGATCCCCATATCGGACCAGTGCTCGAGCATCTCCACGTCGATGATGCCATCGAGGAAGTTGATGCGGAACTCGTGATAGACCCTGGTCGTCCCCCCGATCTGCTTTGTGATCTCGGTACGAAGCTTCCCCGTGACCTTCGTATTGTTGATCACAAGGATCTCATCTATCTCGCCGCGGTCGACGAGTTCCTGAAACTCGTTGAAGGAGTCGAGTTCGACCTGCTTCCCGGCGGACGCTCCGAAAAACTGGTAACCGATAACCATGAGAAGTACGAAAATGGCCCAGAACGCGAGCGAGCGGCCGGCGTTGCCGAACCGCCCCTTCGGAGGCTGTGGGCCGCCCTCACCACCCGGTCGATTGTCCCGACCACCAGGCCGCTTCGGCGGTGGAATCCGGCTCTTTTTCCCGTCCTGCCCTGAAAGCTTGTCACTCATCATTCACCCCTGGTTTATATCTCCCCCGACTCCGGAAGCCCTGAGAGTGTCGCCACATATGGAAGGTGGCGGAATCGTTCCGCGTAGTCCAGCCCATAGCCGACCACGAAAACGGGTGGAATTCTGAATCCCAGATACTGTACCTCGGGGAGGTTCTCCTCGTCCGTTCCCTCTTTCATAAGAAGGGATATGATACGGACCGAGGCAGCTCCTCTCTCTTCGCAGGTAGCAACCAGGAAACGGATGGTCGCCCCGGTATCCACGATATCCTCGACCAGCAGTACGTGCCTGTCCCTGATATCGCGCTGAAGATCCTGGGTCACGACCACATTGCCCGATGAGGTCGTTCCATCACCGTAGGAAGATACGGCGATGAAATCGATCTCGTGCGGTATGGTCAATCGCCGGGTCAGGTCTGCCGTGAAAATGTAAGACCCTTTCAACACGCACACGACCAGAAGATTCTCGCCTGCATAATCGGTGTCCACGGCTGCCGCCAGCTCATCGATACGGGATTGCAGTCTCTCCGCGCTGAGCAGGGGCTGTGGCGTTATCTCGCGTCTGGTCTGCGTAACGTTCTCTCCGTGCTCCCAGTGCCCTTACGTATTCGACATACTGAAGTGCAATGTTACAGACTTTTTCGAGTCATGCCGTACCCGGGCATCCTCGGCGGTCTTTACCCCGGCTACCCAGAGGATCGTACCTCCCGCTTCCACGACCGGCAGGCGACCCCGCCGGAGCCTCGGTACGCGCTCCCCGATGTAGAGGTCGGCCAGGCTCTTGCGTCCGGTCATACCGAACGGTCGCAGGGTATCCCCACTGCGGCCGTAGCGGATAAGCAGTTTCCCACTGGTGCCGGTGATGTCCAGCACCGTCTGGAACCTGCCGTCGAGGGTCGGCGGCGGTGACTCCCGGATAAGCCGCTCGATCTGGTCGAAATCATTCGTGACCGCGGATACGGTCCCCCCCTCAGACAATTCCCTGACAAGCTTAACATTACGTCCCGGCAGTGAAAAATCGAGTGTATCCGACCACCCGGTGCCATTTTCCCAATGGGGACCGCGGCACCTGGCCAGCAACAGGTCATCTCCCACTCTCTCTGCCCAGAGATCATCCTTCATCTGGATCACTCCCCGAACCACATCACCCTCATCGGAATCGCCGAACCAGAGCCGCATGAGCGTCTCTCTGAGTCGATGGGGAATGGCTCTCGGATCGAGACCGCATTTCTCCAGGCCCGCCTCAAGGATCGCCTGATCGAGGGCACCGGATGGGGTTCCCCCCGGAGACCTCTCAAGCAGAACCTCACCGGGCAGAGTAACGGCCCGGGAACATCCGGTCCACCACTGCGCAAGCCCCATGAGCACCGGGTGGAAGAGCCGGGCACTCCTCGCCAATCGATCCGCTTCCTCCAGCACTACCTCGTAACTCTCACCGGGAAGCTCCCGAAGCCATGACCTCCACAGGTTCCTTCTGAACCCGGGATCGAGGTTTGAAGCGTCCTCACACCAGTCGATCCCCCGGTCGGTCATCCACTGTCGCAAGTGGACGCGGCGGGCACCCAGAAGCGGTCGTACCACGCCATCTTCCCGCAGGGGCAGGATCCCGCGCTGGCCCCGGATGCCGGCGATCCGTTCCAGTCTCAGCGCGATCGTCTCGAGCTGGTCGTCGAGGGTATGGCCCGTCGCTATCAGGCCCCCGGGAGCCGTAGTGTCACGGACATCCCCGAGAAATGAGTAGCGGATGCGCCGGGCGGCGCTCTCCACGCTCTCACCCTGCCTCCGCCCGGTTGTCACTACCCTGCGTTCCACAACAGAGGCGAGCCCGAGTCGATCCGCAAGCCGGGTCGTGAATTGCGCGTCTTCAGGCGATTCCGGTCTGAGCCCGTGATCGAGGTGCGCTACCGTGAGATCCCACTCCCGTTCAACAGCCCCGGCGGCAAGCAGATGGAGCAGAGCGACACTGTCCCCGCCGCCGGAACAGGCAACGATGATCCTGCTCCCTTTCGGGATATGGGTGTCATCCAGGAGAGGCATGCACTACCTCATACGGGAGAAGGAAAGATGAATATGGTGGCGGTGCAGGGACTCGAACCCCGGACACGTGGATTATGATTCCACTGCTCTAACCAGCTGAGCTACACCGCC
>JALGVQ010000281.1 GCA_025774615.1 bacterium | reverse complement strand
TACACGGTGAAGCGGGTGTCAACTCCGCCGGAGCCGGAATCAGGTGAGGAGCTCTACCAGGTATTCCGCGATGCGAGATGACCGCCCGGACCCGGGTGCTGGCGTTCAGTCACGTCTCCAATGTCTCTGGAGTGGCACTGCCGGCCGGGAAGCTCTGCGAACTGGCCGGGGAACGGGGTGTGATGACCCTCGTGGACGGAGCCCAGACATTCGGAGCCGAGGCTCTCGATCTCCATGACATGGGTTGCGACTTCTACACCGGCAGTGCTCACAAGTGGCCGATGGGACCGAAAGAGACCGGAGTGCTCTACGTCAGCAGGCAGCGGCAGGAGGATATCTGGCCGCTCATCGTGGGTATCGGATGGGGTGAGGATGACGCCGCCGGCAAGTATGAGGCTCTCGGGCAGAGGGATGACGCCAGGGTATCAGCTGTAAAGAAGATGGTTGAGTTCCATGATATGATCGGAAAGGATCAGATAGAGAGCAGGGTACGTTCCCTCGCAGCGGAAGTGAAGCGTCAGATCGCTCTCCGGCTTCCTGGAACCCGTTTCCACACGCCGATAAGAGAGGAACTCAGCCTCGGTGTGGTCGTGTTCTCTCCACCCGGTGTTGATCTTGGCAGCGCCATGAGGACACTCTACGAGGAATACGCGGTCGGGTGCGCGGTAATGAGAGGTGATTTCTCAGGGATCAGGCTCTCACCGCATGTCTACAACACGATGGAGGATGTGGAGCGGGTGGTTGACGCTATAGCTCAGCTTGCGTGACCGCCACGCAGTGGACTACTCCTCTTCCCAACCCTTCTCGCGGTAGTAGTCCCTGACAAGCCGCTTGATATCGATCGTCACACCCTTTGAGGGACCATCGGGGATCGGGTGTTCAAGGAAGCGGGCCGGAAGAGTGTCCTCCTCGGTACGCAGGCCTTCCCGCAGGTTGAAGTCGCGTTCCACCTGACTTGTCAGTGAACAGGCATCCCAGATCTCTTCGGCAGTGATCTCTTTCCCATACAGCCCGGAATACGCCTCACCGGCCAGGTCGAAGTCGACCACGTCCATGCAGTTGGAGATATTCTTGCAGATGGTCATGCTGTCTGAGAGGATACCGAGGTGTTCGGCGTAATTGACCAGGGCACCTTTCCCTTCCTCACTCAACCGGTGTGCCGCCTCGCGATGGCCCACCCGCTTCAATGCCAGTTCCTCATCCCCTGTCAGCTCTATCATCGGCTCCCCGCGATAGTGATCACCACCCCGGGAATTGACGGCGTTCATCAGGCCGTATCCCTTGATGCCCCGCGGATCTGCGGAGAAGAGCTCGAGACCTTTCACCTCGGCGGTCAGTGCCACCGCGTCGGGGCCGAACTCCTTCGCGGCCCGCTTCACACCGTCGGCCAGGAGGTCTCATATTCCCTCCCGTCGCGCGATCATCTCAGGCAATCGGATGAGCGCGTCTGGTGAACCCCAGGAGAGATCGATACCATCGATGTCGGCGTCGGTGATGATCCCTTCATGCCGGCATTCCATCAGCCAGGCGATGACCTCGCCGGCCGTGATGCAGTCGAGTCCGAGCCGGTTGACTGTATTCGACACCCCGACGGCGAGTTCCAGGTCGGCGTTGCCACATTTGACCGTATAGGCCGCCTGTGCCTCGTATTCAGGGCCCTCACCCTCGTTGTAGCGGGTGATGTTGTAGCGGGAGCAGTGCACGTTGCAGTTGAAACATGATTTTTCTTTCACCACGTGATCTCTCCGCAGAGCCTCTCCGTTGACATGCTCGAGGTCCTTGAACTCCGTACTGCGGTAGTGGTAGGCGGGCAGGACCCCCATCTCGGCAAGCCGGTCCATGATCATGGTCGTGCCGTACCTGCGTCGTGGTTCGAACTCCCGGTGTCCTTCGAGATCGGACTGCAGTTGCCGGCATGCGTTCCCGAATCGTTCCGGATCGGCAGGTCTGACCGGTTGATCGCCACGCACCACGATCGCCTTCAGTTTCTTCGAACCCATGACCGCGCCCATGCCGGTGCGGCCGGCGGCGCGCGCCAGGTTGCAGGAGATGATCGAGTATCTGACCAGGTTCTCACCGGCCGGTCCAATGGCGGCAACCTGCAGGTCGGGATCGTTCAGCTCTTCCTGCAGGGTAAGGGTGGTCTCGGTGATGTCCTTCCCGACGAGATGGGCGGCATCACGGATCTCCACCCGGTCGTTCTCGATGGAGAGGTAGACCCACTTCTCGGAAACGCCGGTGAATACGATCTGGTCATGGCCGGACCAGCGCAGTTCCGGAGCGAAGAATCCTCTTGCTCCTGAATCCCCCAGGTAGCCTGTCAGCGGACTCTTTGCGCTGGCGATGAACCGGCAGGTGGCGATCATGCTGCTCCCGGCGAGCGGTCCGGTTGCGATACAGAGGATGTTGTCAGGTCCGAGCGGATCGATACCCGGCTCGAGTTCACGCAGCAGGGTGACGCTGTTCCAGGTTCGAGCGCCGATCCCGTTATCCGGTGTCTTCTCCCTGCCGATCTCACTATTGGTGAGATCGACGTTCAGACGGTTACCCTGGCAGATGCTCATGAGTCGACCCTCCTGCCGCCCAACCACTCCGAACGGACCTCCTCGGATTCGTCCCTGACGTATTCGGCCCGCTTCTGGCCGGGAGTACCCTGCGACTGTTCATAGGCGCGCAGAGAGATATCACTCAGCTCCCGGTTCGACAGGGCGCCGCTCGGACACGCCCTCACACACGAGACCTCACCGTCACACAGGTCACAGAAGAGGGGCAGGTCGTCATGGAATCCGATCGCGCCGACAGGACAGGCATCGACACAGACCTCGCAGGCGTCACACTGGTCGCCATCAAGGAGAATGGTGCCATTCTCACCGACAGAGAGCGCGTCACGCGGACAGATCAGGCACGATTTCTCGACACCCTGATACGGGAGAGGGCGGGAGAAACGGCACCGAAATGGAATTCGGCGCAGGCAACCTCGCATCTCCGGCAGCCTACACAGAGTCGGGGATCGCAGTGGATCATCGCGTTCTCATTCCTTCCGGTCGATGCGCATGATCACATTTCCGGCAGGGTCGGGGCAGATGACATGGCGATCATTGATCATCCAGTCTCCCTCCTGCAGAAGACGCTGCTTGGCCGGCAGGAGAGGGAGTAAGGCCTGCAGGGCATAGAGGCAGAAGTGACTGTCGGGCGGGAGGTAGAGCCTGCCGTTCCGCAGTTCGATCGAATCACCCGGTTCCATCGGGGAGGTGCACGTTCCGTTCACCGCCTCTACCACGACCGTGAGGTCTTTCAGAACACTGTCAGGGGATGACTCTTCGATCTCACTGTTCAATGCGTCAACCCCGCCTGTCTCTTCTCCAGTTTTGTGATGAGCCGGACCCTCAGAATCCATGGCATCACTCTGTCCGACCTCGCCTGTCCGCTCGATCTTGAAGATGACCCGGCCATCGGGATCGGGGCACTGGACATGATGCACCCGCCACATCCAGTCTTTATCAGTATCCTCGAGGAACTTCCGCTCCTTCACCGGCAGGAGGGGTATAAGGTTCTGGAGCGCATAGAGGCAGATGTAGCCGCCTTCCGGGAGGCGGATGTTGCCATCGGAAACGGTGAAGGAATCACCCGGCTTCATGTCAGGGTCGGCCGTACAGGTGCCCATCACTTTGGTTACCGTGACCTTCAGTTCGTACAAGGATGTCTCCTTTACTGGCGGCTCATGAAGTCATTGGAGCGGGTGGGTGAGCCGACGATGAACAGATAACTACAGATGGACTGATCGTGCCACCGAATCTTCACCACCTTCGGATGTCGGCCAGATCCCGACCTGTGTTTTTCCATGTCATGGGCGATGCAGAGTGTCCCGTCCCTTGATATGATGATCACTGATTCATTGAGGAACCCTCTCAAGGAGATCACCGTGCGCAGATATGTATTGAACATGATCGGGATCAGTGTGGCGCTGGTTATGAGCTGTACCCTGATGGCACCCGGTGCTGTTGCGCAGGATCGTTCAGATCCCGCATCAGGGATTATCGGTGGACTCAGTTTCCGATCGATCGGTCCGGCATTCAACGGCGGTCGCGTGCTCGATCTGGCTGTCGATAACAATGCCCGGCACACCTGGTATCTGGCCGTTGCCTCCGGG